>JAFCZU010000098.1 GCA_019314185.1 Deltaproteobacteria bacterium
AAAGCACATGATAAGCATTAGCTCTTTAAGGAAGTTAAAAACAGCTTTCGAGTAATTTCTCTTGTTTTTTTGGCCACGGAATGGTAGTTTTTAACTAATATTTTCATAGATGATTTTTCCACATTTTTATTGGAGGTATGAAAGGAGATGTTAACCTTATCACCTAAGCTAGGGAGCTTTCTCATAAAGGCAGCCGAAATGGCTGATATTGACATGGCCTTGAGAAAGATCCTTTTCGAGTATCTTGACCTGAAACTCAAAGAATTGCAAGGCCATACCAAGAACTTTGAGGAAAAATGGGGTATGTCCTTTGAAGAATTTTCAGCCAAATGCAAGCAGAAAGAAATAGGGAAAGATATTTACTCCTATGAAGTGGAGAAGGACTTTTGGGACTGGGAAAGAGTTGAGACTCTCAGGCAACATTATGGAGAGCTTAAATCCCAATGGATGTGAAATAACGGAAACCATTGCTTTTGCATTAATCGAAGAACAGCGAAGAATATGGGGAATAGATAGGGATAATATCAGAGACTGGCATATTCATCCTTTGGACGAGCCAACAAAGCATGCAGGCATAGAACCTTTATCAGTATCTGAGATTATTGAAACATTGTCAAAAGTGTGGGAAGAATTAAGCAAGTAAGCTTTGTCTTACGTCAAAAAGCCGCATAGAATTCACCGTCTGGTTTTCCCTTTGCGTCCCTTTGCGCTCCTGGCGGTGAAAAACCAGTAATTCATAGAGATTTTCATTACTTCGATATTCGACATTCCTTGTTCGAAATTCTGCGGTTCACCCGATCCCTGATCCCCGACCCCTGCTTTTTGATCCCTGCTCTTCAATTGTGAATTTAATTACATAATTTCCTATGTAATTGTTACATATTTTACATAATAATATGGTCTATATTCCACAATCCCCTCCGAATTTATTTTCAGCCTTTTTTTATAATCTATATAACTTCCCGATACTCATATAAATATTTGAGCAAAAAATAATTCAGATATTTTATATTAATATTGGCACCTTTATTGCTTCCTTATTTAAACAAAAAACGAAAGAAGTTTGGTAACAATAATTTGCTTTTTTAGAAAGATTATGACAGGAAAAGTTTATAATTTAAATCCTGAATATCCAGTAAATCCTGTCAAAGAATTAAATAAGGTTTGGAGACGGGGCTGATTGGGCGGGGTGCTTTTAGGAGAAAAGAAAGGGGGGTGGGACATAGGAATAATATTAAGTGCTTAGAACTCAGTTTTGTTGGTTTGTTAATTTTGCAATTTAACCCTTAACTGATAAAAAAGGAAAAAAGAAATGAAGGTTTTAATGTTTAGTTATTGTTTAATTTTAAAGGGAGAAAGGAGTTGAAAACATGAAAAAAGGATTAATATTCGGCTTGATGTTCTTAGTTGTCTTAGCGTTCAGTACTCCGGCCAAGGCGATAATCGTTGTCAATGATTGGACTTTGGACTTATCGGGTGTCGATTCTAGCCTGGAGACAATCAATGACATCTCACAGATCACGTTTCTTGGTGTAGCGCATGTCGAGACTGTTGTCGACGTTGTTGACGCGGGCGGAAATACCGGTACTGCAAGTGTAGGCGACATAGGTGTTTATGATAGCCATCTTGTTGCTACCCAATTGACAGGTACGGGTGGTGGCATCATTCCTTCGCAGATAAACAATTGGGGCGTGACTTCCAATCCCTGGGAGATGACCTTCGACTTGACCGAAGCTGCGCAGTACACAAGTGTCACTGGGGCATCAATAAACTATTCACATATTGCGCCAGGCACCTACGGTGGAGAAACTGCGGATGGAATTCTGGACATTTATATTGACTGGAACTTTAGTAGTGCTAATTTTGAAGCTGCTAATACCGTGACCGGTGATGGTTACACAGAAGTCCCTACCAGTATGTTAATAGCCAGACTCTTGATTCAGACAGGACCGGCGGGCGTTTTCACGCCAACGACGTTTGATGGTGCTGTTGATGCCTCATTCACAGCATTCTGGGTTAAGCCAGGCATCTTCCTCGACAGTTTGGGAAACTCTCTGCACCAGACGCCTGAACTGATTATGATGGCCATTACAGACTCCAATTTCGACGGAGATCCGGATGGCGAAGGATATTTTTCTCACTTGGAGCCCACAAATTGGGGCGCCTATTTTGCTTCACGCTTAGCCGGTGGGGATGACTCTGACAGTGATGGGTATGCTGACAACAGCTCCTCCATGGCCTTCTACGCATTGGAGGATGGCTCTGCCAAGTTAGGTGTTATCCCTGAGCCCGCAACCATGCTTCTTCTTGGTAGTGGTCTTTTTGGACTCGGGTTCTTCGGCAGGAAGAGAACGAAAAAATAGGATCCGTTTAGCTGTTACGTAATCGTGATGAGAAGGCCGAGCGGGCTACCTGCTTGGCCTTTTCTCATATGAGTCACACAAAGGGTCTAATATGGGTAAACTTTCATTAAAAAGGAGAGAAAACGCTAATTACGCGACTTTTACTTTATTCGTATTTATAAATGAACAATGGAGGTATGATTATGATAACTGATCGTTTTCAAATTAAAAAGACAGCGCTCATTATTGCATTGCTTTCCCTTTTCAGCGTAAACAGTCTTTTTGCTAATAATGGTAGTATTATTATGGAGCCGGTTGTTATTCACTTAGAACTTGTTAACCAAGCTCTGCCAACTGTTTCCGATGTGAAACAGTTGACATTTTTTGGCGTTGAATACCGTAACACAACGGACACAGATGGCAGCGTTGGCCTTTCTGCAGGGGATACCGCAAGAATTGACGGGGTTTTTGCAGTGACGAGTTTTGTAAGTAGTAACGGAACTATTATTCCTCTACCTGGGTTTTTGAGTGTCTGGGAGATGACAGGAACCTACGTGGCGCTCAAGGACATATTGTTACCAATTGATGTGAGCACGCCCAACACGATACCTTATGTGACCCAGCCAGACGACGTTGGAATACTGACTCTTTATGTGGACATGTCAAAAGATGCTAGTGCCGGCACAGGCTTTGGGTATGACGATGGAACCAAGGTTGCCGAGTTTGTTGTATCATCTGGCGGCGGTGTTTACACAATCATCGCGCCATTCGACGGCTCGCGCGATATGTATATGCTCAAGGAATATGTTTTTCCAGGGTTTTTTGACCCGGAGATTACCGGAATGGTTTTCGATTGTAATCTTGATGCAGACCCGGATGATAACGGCGTAGGGGGGGACGATCTATGTCTATTGGTGGACGATCCCCTTCCTGCACCTACAGACTGGCAATACCCTACTACTGAGGTTAATTATCCATGGTCTTATTACGTCCTTACCGATGGCTCTATGCGATTTGGATATCTCTACCAGATTGCAGGAGAATGCCGGATGACAGGCGGGAATGCAACGGTGAGCCCTGCTATTGGTATAGATAATATAGAAACATGGACCTATGATTTTAACAGCCTTGACGAGGATTTCTGGATCACCACTGGAGGGCAGATTGGCGCTCCCTCGGGGGGTGAACCTCGTGGACACTGGACGCACGTCCAGCACGGCGGCGCCGAAGGGAACTTTGTCTTCCACTCCGGGACTTCATCCGCTCCTGACGGGACTGAGATCAGCACAATCGAGTGCGCTGATCCGGGCTGGTGTGTGCAGGCACGATGTGCTCCCTTCAAGCAGATCTTCTGGACCGGCGTCGGTAACTTCGCCAAGCAGGGTTTTGATGGTGTATTCAGCGGCTGTAATGTTGTCGCTGACATACCAAGGAAAGACGGAACGCTCCACTTTTACAGGGCCATGGTCGGAGATTTCGGAGAGAATAATAGACCGACGAGAGAAGTGCCGGGAAACTGCAATTGGTTATTACCAAACGGCCCTCCTGGACCGTTCGATGCCTCTAGTGCGGTATTTCTTGACAGTGTGATAGACCCACAATTTGGTGACAAGGGCGGCCAAATCTGTGATACATGTCCCGATTACTACCAGATCGAGATTTACTGCAATGGTAATAATCCTGATGATGATCCTACAAATGAGGTCATCTACACGTTTTCCGGCTTTCTGGAAAGCGGTAACTATCAGATACATCCGGAAACGGGCACGCACTGTCCAGTTATTATCGAGTTGGTCCCTGAGCTTTTTGAGAGCACAAAAAATGTACCACCTGGCCTGAACAAGTAGTTCAAGTTGACCCTATTTCAAATATCCGAGGCGGCTTCCTCCAGGGAGCCGCTTTTTTTTGTAAAGAAAGACTGAGAGTAGACTCGGGGTAGCCAGGCAGGAACTTCAGTTTAAAAAGCTAAAGTGTTACGAGGTTGTAAATTTCTGGAATATTCAATTTTCATATTGTGCTGTCAGCAACCCGTCGGCCTACGCCGAAGATAAAGTCACCGAAATACCGTTCAACCGCGTTTCCTCCGACAATGATACCTTGTCGCTCGATCTCGGAAACTAATTCCTTACCGCTGAACCTGTTCTCTGTTGGATGTTCCAAAAACGTCCGGTATGACCAACGGCTCAGGGCATGACTCGTTACTTCCTGGAAGAAGAAGCGCCCTCCAGGCTTGAGGACTCTATGAATTTCACATACCGCAGCTTGCCAGTCAGGTACGTGATGGAGTATCCAAGCGTCAAAGACCGCATCGAACGATTCATCTTCGGCCTCGATTGCGGTTACATCACCGACAGTCAGTATAAGACGGTCCGGCGCATAGTTAGAAAGTCGCTGACGCGCTTTATTGACCATATCTGGATCAATGTCAAACGAATAGACCTTTCGAGCGCCGAAGTGCCTGAAAATCAGTTCGGTGCCAATCCCTGGTCCACACCCCACTTCGAGAACGCGCATACCTTCCACACGCCCTCCCAAACGCTCCAGGAGCGGAGCCTCATACCATCGTTGTATCATGGCACGTATGGGATTGTTCATGGAAAACTTCTCAAGGCGGTTCATCTTCATAGCTTTTCCTCCGGTATTACTCAGGTTTGCGTGCCACCACCGCCGGTTCGTAAGCTGAAGGGCAGAAGTAACCAAACAGGCCGTAAAACAACAGTCTTGGTTGACGAAAAAGCATCCGGCCTGCGGCAGGGTCTAACGCCCTGTCCATATTATGCCCGAGAGCCTTGTTGAATTCATCCAGAAAACGGTAGTTGGCAAAGGGTATCAAGGTATCCATGTAGGAGCGCCGATATGCTTGAAGTGGTTTCAACCCGGCTTCGCTGCAGAGCTTTTTAAGACTATCCTGGGTGATAATGACGCGGTGAAAAGGTTGATGCAGGCGCATGATATGGGGTTCCAGGTTGCTCATCTCCACACCCCTGGCATCTGCTGTACCAATATAAAATAGTCCGCCTGGCTTCAGTATAGTGACGCAGTTTTGCACCAAGGAACAGGGGTCTGAGGCGTGTTCGATCACATCGTTTGCAACCACACAGTCAAATTGGACCTGGCCCGGCAAGCTGGCGAACTCAGGCACATAGGGATCATAGCCAGACACATCGGTATAACCCTTGTTTTTCAAAAATTGTATAAATATACCATTGCCACACCCATAATCAAGGATCGAGTCGTTTTTTTTGAGCCCGGCGCGCTTTAATCGTTTGAGCAGGTTAAGCAAGGTACATCGAGCAAAAATGTCTATACGGCGTTTGTTCAAAGGATAGTCTGAGTAGATGCTATGAAAATCCACAGGGTCGATGTTGTGGATTGTGTTGCATTTAGGGCACTTCCAGAGACGATAGAGAGTTTTTCTAAAACGCTCAGTGTTACCGCGCACTGTGCCTAAATCGCAGGCGCGCACGGTATGGGGCTGGTAACCACAAATCCGGCATGTGCAGAGTAACATCCCGGGCTGGTTGATGCTTTTGGAATCCAAGGAACGGTTTTTGGCGCCCAGCAAATGGTCAGCCACGCGTAAAGCGTTTGCCGCAATAGTCAAGCCAGGGTTGGTTCCTCCACTGGATGGAAAAAAAGAACTGTCTACCACATACAGGTTAGATAGTCTGTGCGCTCGATTATTGGCATCAAGTACGCTATCTTCAGGATCCGAACCGAAACGACAAGTGCCACAGTCATGCGCAGTCCTTTCATTGTTTTCTGCTTGTTTAATGAGTATAAAGTAATACGGTTTAAAAATCTTCCGAAGTTGTCGGCGAAATGCTTTGATCCTTTTGCGATCATGCTCGTGGATTTCATACTTTAAGATGAGCCCGCGCCTGCCAAGGTTATCAGTCTGGTCTGAGAGTGTTACTAAGTTGTCCCTATATGGCAGGTCTTCCACAATAGTTGCAAGCATGATGCTGCGTGATAAAAGTTGTTCCAGGAAATATCTGATAATTGGTTTAACCAACCTGAAAAGCAAAGCGGTCTGGGGTAGTCGTCCCTTGCGCAACTCATGTTCTATGCCCTCCACGAGGACTGACGCAGGAGGCAATGTGCCAAACGACTGAACAGTCCCGAATTTTTGTTTTCCGTCCATATAGAAGTCGTTAAAAGCAAGTTCCTTGAAATTGACAGGATTTTTTTCGCGTGTCTTTGGTAAGATCGCGTAAAGGTCAACATAGTGGCGCATCAAATTTCTGCCAACCAGGCCTGAATCGTTCGTTAAGCCATTTGGCCATGCCGGGGAAGCGGAATTCAATAATACTCTTGGTGTTTCAAACACACCGGCAGCAAGCACTACAACCGCTGCTCGCAGCGTCAACTGTCGTCCACGCCAAGAACAGGTTATTCCTGTGACTTCACTGCGCGTGGCCTCGAGTTTCAGGACTTCACATTCATCAAGTAACCGGGCTCCGAATTTCGAAAGCGCCGGCTCAAGACAAATCCGGGCACTGTCATTTTTGCAATCCTTATCACAGAGGTATCCTTGACAGCACTCACAACCTGATACATATTCACACGCAATGGGCGAGCGGTATGGATGAAGTCCCTTGCCGGACAGAAAGTCATACAATTCCTCTGAGGCAGGACTTAGCGGTGACGGTGGAAGAAGGTGATTAAATGATTCATTGCCTCGGAGCGGATCAGCGGTACCACGAACTCGAAACAGACGTTCCGCAGCCTCATAGTAGGGGTGTAGCTCCTCATAGGTAATCGGCCAGCTCTCGGGCAACGTTGCTTCGCCTGCTTGCGGATAATTGCGCCTTGGGGTAAAATCAGACGGGAAAAACCGTTCCAGGGCCATACCATATAAGGCCGTGGACCCCCCTGTTCCCTGACCGGTAAACGGAATAAAGCGGCGGGTGTGATCGATGGACGTATCTTTGATTTCGTCAGTCGATCGCCCAGCACGAGCCAGAATCTCGCGATGCTTGGGCTGGGGGACTTCCGGATGAGGAAAGAAGCTCTCTGCAAACTCGCCCCGCAATGCCAGCTTGCCGTTCAAGTGTGACATCCCCCTCTCGCAGAACAAGACCCTTTTACCTGCTTTGGCTAACGCGTATCCAATGCTCGCACCACCCATCCCTGTACCAACGACAATGACATCCCACTTACATCGTTCAGGATCGGCAGTACGAAGCATATTTTTCCTCATTAGGATTCCCCGTCCAATCAAGATGACAATCTATACCAAGCATTTTTAATTATAAACATTCCACTATTTATTTGTCCTTGTCAAGACCTTTAAAATGTCCTCACATGACTCTATAACCGCGTTTTCCATTACGAGCGCCCTCTGCCAAGTTTCCTTTTTTTTCGTGTTTATCACCTTACCCTCTTTCTTTTATTCTGATTGATGATATAATTAATTAAAAAACAGCATTCAAAATTTGAAAAGTTTAAAAAGGTCTGATGAAAAAGCATAGTAATAAAACAACTATTCTCTGCATTCCTTACACCCATGCCATTTCACACATAAGCCGTCCACTTCTTGTGGCAAAGGAACTCAGAGAGAGGGGGTATGAGGTGCTTTTTGCCGGTGAGAGCCCCAAAATAACCTTTATCCGGCAGGAGGGTTTCGACGTCCTTCCACTTTATGAGCCTGATCCTGATATGCTTTTTGACAATATTCGCAAGGGGAAACTCAAGTTTATTAGTGATGCTGAGGTTGAGCGAATGATAGAGGCAGACGTTGCACTTTACAGAAAAGTACAGCCCGACCTTGTGCTTACTGATGGGAGATTCACAGCTCCTATATCAACGCACATCGCAGGGCTCAAACATGCGGCAATAGTAAACGTTTCATCTACTGAGTACAGGACGCTTCCCCACATTCCCTTCTTTGAATGGATACCTGACACGCTCATAGGGAGAGATACAGGGCTAATGAAGCTGATAGACTTGCTAAATCTCAGGCTTGAGATGTTTGTCCTTGACAATGTTATGAATACCTTTAAAAAACTGAGTAAAAAATACAACCTCAAGAAAAAAGTCACTGCAACTAATTGTCTTACTGGAAAGGACGTTACCCTTCTTGCAGATATCCCTGAGTACTTTCCAACAAGGAACTTACCAGAAGACTACCATTACATAGGCCCCCTTACATTGAAAAGCAGCATTCCGCCACCTTCCTGGTGGCCCCCGAAAAGGAATGGCAATCCTTTGGTGTACGTAACAATGGGGACCACAGGCATTGGTATTTTTTTTCACAAGGTGCATAAACTTATTAAAGAATCCGAGCTGATTGCCATAATTACAACAGGAGCACAGGTTGGTGAGATGGAAACCCTGGATGGGAAGATTTACGTTGAGCCGTTTATTGATGGTGATTTAGTGATGGAGGAATGCGATCTCGTCATTTGCCATGGAGGAAACGGCACCATTTATCAGGCTCTATGCCACGGTAAACCTGTCATCGGCATACCAACGCACGTTGAACAAGGCTATAATATGCGGCGAGTTGAGGCATTAGGGGTTGGCAAGTCATTGGTTTGGAAGAAATTCTACGGAAATCCCAAAGTTCTTTTAGATGTGATTGATGCAGTACTGGGAAATCCTTCTTTTGTTGAAAAGGCACGGCAGATGCAGGCTATCTTAAAAAACTATCAGGGAGAGAAAGTCGGAGCGGACCTCATTGAGGGTTACATTGCCAGGCAGACATGATAAGGAACGAGGACGAAATAACTTCCCCAACTATGCATCACAGCTTCAGGCCACCTTTGCCCGATCTCAAATCACAAAAATATCAAAATAGCCCGCTATTCCATCAACTTTTGTGATGATCCAAATCTATGCGCCTACTTGGGGAAGTTATTTCGTCCCCGTTCCTAATTTCGGTTACCAGCTATACTGGCGATTCAACTTCAACTGGATCGCCCCGGTTTTTTGTGGCGGTCATGATCGGTCATGAACACATTCCATGAATGCAGCGAGACGATTATTCATGTGCACATTAGCCTGCCCATCAAAGGAAAGAGAGAGTACAGGCACCTGTTTCCCATAAACTTCATGCAGCATTGGCTCCACTGCCGTGCTGATGCTGCACCCAAATGGATGAACATTGACAATTCCGGCA
>JAFCZU010000099.1 GCA_019314185.1 Deltaproteobacteria bacterium
GTATAAGGGACTGACGTTATCTCTTATCGAAAAGCCATTCGTAATAACATAAGAACGTGCTTTAGTATGCTGGCTGAAATAGTCAAGGAACTCGTCTCTCATTATTTCTGAGCAGAAAACCAGGTCGCTTGCCTGTTTGACGAGAAGTTTTTCGACGAATTTGCTCAGCTTTTTCTTCACAATCGATTTCCTATGAAATAGTGGATTTGTTGTCCAAGGATCTCTGTAGTCTATGATTAATCTCGTCCTGGTCAACCGGCTTAGGAGTAATGCGCTAATCATGGGTGACATAGGCGGCACAGAAACTACAATCACTTCTATATCGTGTTTTCTAATAATTTTTAATCCTTCAGCAAGGCTTGGTAAAATCCATCCGGTGTAAGGATCATGTAAGCTGAAATAGTCCGACCAAATTCGATGGAATGCGCGCTGAAAGAGAGTATTTCTGCTAACAGGGAGCATGAATGGGGGATATATCCCTGTGCGATGAATAGTCCCGCCGAAAGGAACAGAGCTATCTTTCTGTAGATAGTATTTCTCTTTTACTGTAAGAATATGACAGTTGTAGTAGTGTTTCTGAAAAAGTTTTGATAAAAAACCAACGCGTCTTGATCCAACCCTTGCATTAGGCACAAAGGAAAGTGAGATAATCAGGATATTTTTCTTTTTGTTCATCATGTTAATTTTCTTGAGGCTCTTAGATTCAAGAACTTACCCATATCCCTAATGCTAACCACCCAACGAAGCTCAGCACCCAACTTAGGCCCTTTGTCAATGTTATCAATATCAAAGGGGAGCCTAAACCCTTTGGAAGGATACCCTGGGATCGCAATCTCTCCTTGCAAGGCCCTTTCAGCAACAGCAATGAGCTGCTTGCTGTCCTTAGCGGGTCTTTGGAAAAATCCCTTTATCTCGTCCAAGACTGAGTCATCGGGCATGTGTCTATCCGTATTGACCGTTTCGGCTGTAATAACCGAATTTGGAACGTGATAATGATCGATGACGGGAAACCGGATGAATACAAAAATAAGAGCAGGGGATAGATAACATACAATCGTGAGCAGGAATCGTAGATTCTTATATCTTGCCGAGTCTGTAATGCGATAATCTTTTGTCACATTGTCGTCCCATTGAACTCAACAGTTGCTGATCGTAAGCGTCACCGAGCTTCGATCAGCCATTGAGGCATCCATGTCAGAATCCACATTTTCCACCATCGCTTGTCACGTGAGTAGGGAAATGTATGGGTTAAATACTTTCTCGCCTCACCGCTCCTTTGCCCTTGGATGAGGGCAGCAACATAAGAAAGCAATTGTTTCCTGCTTTTAGGATTAAAAATATGTGCGAGTTCAGGGTGCTCAGCAGACAAGGCGTGTAAGTTTTCACCCATTTGTCTGATTCCTTCAGTTCGATGCCATACAACCTTGAATGCACTGTTTGGTACATCTACAACACGAAACAACGGAAGAGGGGAGATGAGTACTTGAGGCTGCATCATGGCACATCGAATAAGTAAATCGGTAATTTCGAAACAACGCATACCTTCTCGAAAACCTCCGAGCCGATCTAACAAGGATTTTTTCATACACAACCCATCGATATGCCAGCCTTTTATGGTTAACTGAAGGGGGGCATTGTCAAAGATCAATGGTTCGCCCTTGATTTCTTTGCCATGAATATTTCGAATGTGACGAACCGTTACACGGTCGTTGGTCTCATACTCGAATGCGGACACCATCCACTCAGCCATCTTTTCATTATTCAAAAGTGTTATCTCGTGATTTAATTTCTGCGGATAGTAGTAATCATCGGCGTCAATGAAGGTCACGAACGTTCCCACGGACTGGCTGATCCCATGGTTGCGTGCCGCACCCGGTCCGGCATTTGCCTGGTGGAAAAATCGTATTCTCGAGTCGTCTTGTGGAATTTCATCAGGTGAACCATCAGTAGAACCATCGTCCACTATGATGAGTTCCCAGTCGGTAAAGGTTTGTTGTATTACACTATCTATCGCCTGTCTAACATACGGACGCTTGTTATAGAGCGGCATTATGACGCTGATAACAGGGTTCCCTTTCATCTTACTGTCTGGTTTCCATTCGTGAGAATTTATGCACTTTCGTATCTTCTATCCCTTTGGAGTGTCGATCGCGTCCCAAGAGCATCCTGCGAAGCGGAAGCTTGATTAAAGCCAACCATCTATAGACGAGCTGATCTTTTAATCCAAGCAGTGACAACCCCTCCTTCAATCGATCTGTAGAAATCGAGTCATGGAGTTTCTCTGTTTTGCTTTCATACACTGCGAGCTGCCTGAGCGTTTGAGACATTCGCCATTGCAAGCGTTTTCTCAGCTCCTCTTGTCCTGTATTCAAGGATCTTAAATGCTTTTCGAACAACAAGAACCTGTTGTAGGCAAGAAGAATGCTTTTGCCCATCATTTGACCATGTCCCTGACGGTAATAGGATAAGACCTGTGGCACATAGAGAATCGGCCCCAGCTTCCCTAACCTTGCAAAAAAATCGGTATCCTCGATGGCATTGAAAAATCGCATATCAAACCAACCGATTCGCTCGCCATCAGTTCTTCGAAAAAGCGTGGTATGTGGTATCGGCGTTACCTCAGGCCATAGCACCGCCCTATATCCGTCCTGTATCAATACCGGCTCTCCGTTATCCACATGGATGTTGAACTTACTGCGCTTGCCTGTTAAATTCCCATCAGCGTCAATGAGAGCCCAATCGCCCAACGCGAAGACGGCAGATGGATGTTGGCAAAGCGCTTTATGCAAGCGAACAATTCGATCAGGTGGCATCAAGTCATCATCGTCCTGAAAGGCGATATACTCTCCCCTTGCCAAGCGGCAACCGGCTGTGCGAGTAGCGGCTGCTCCGCTATTTTCTTGTCTATAATAGCGAATCTTATCCGCGTAGCCTGCCATCAGCTCCGAAGTATTATCCGTTGAACCATCATCAATTACCACTATCTCAACGGGCTCATACTGTTGCGCAAAGACCGATTCCATGGTTTGAGGTAAGAGATGCGCCCGGTTATGGCAACAGATAACTATAGAAACAAGAGGGTTGGTCATCTCAGCTCCTGTATAATTCCGCCAGCTTGTAGGCTTCAGTTTTTAGATTGAAGTCTTGTTCCACAATCGCTCTTCCACGTCTTCCCATCGCTTCTCTTTCTTCATCCGGTAGCCTGAGAATTGTCTCCATAGCCGTTTCCAAACCATTTACATCTTCTGGTTCGACCAGTATCCCTGCTCCATCTTTGATAAGTTCCGGAATACCGGATAGCCTTGTCGAAATGACCGGAATCCCCATAGCCATTGCCTCCATTAAGACTACCGGGATTCCATCAATCGAGCCGTTCTTGTCTACTACGCAGGGAAGTACGAATAGGTCAGCGGACTTCATGGCGTTTATTACATCCCTTTGTTCCCTCGCACCCAACAAACGAACGACTTCAGTTAGGCCACACTTGGAAATAAGTTCTTCCAATATTTGTCTGTCCTTCCCCTCACCAATAATGTTGCAGACGAAATTTAGCCCTTGTCGCCGTCTAAGCTGCTCGCAGGCCTGAAGGAGATATTTGAACCCTTTCTGTTCGACCAATCTTCCAACCGCTAATATTGTGAAGTTCTTGTGTACCTGTTTAGTCCCGGGAGTAAGAGTCGCTATGCCTATGCCGCAATGAATAATTCTGATGTTTCCTGGAGCGACTTTGGGATAATTTTCTAATATATACTTTTTATTGTACTCGGAGATGCACGCGGCAAATTTTGCGCGGTTGAATTTTTCCACCATGAGATCTGAGAGTTTGGGAATAAAAATGTCATGGGCATGAGCGGTAAAGCTGTATGGTATACTTGTCAGCATGGAGGTGAGCATTGCAAGCTTGCAGGCATCAAGGGCAAAATGAGCATGAATATGACGAACTCCGTTTCTCTTAAGGTTCATTGCATACAAGACAGAGCGTTGGAAAAGTTTGAAAGTTCTTTCCCCGCAGTTAAATGAAAACCAGAATGTTTTCAGATAGCGTATGGGATTCAGAAGAAGAAAATAGAGGTGATATACGGCCAATTGAACTTCGGACAGTCTATTTTGCAACGATGGAAAGTAGAGTACCTTTCTCATGAGTTTATTGGATTCATCATGAACTACTTCGCTAAAACTCCGCCCCCTGGTATCCCCTCGAGCGAACACGAGTATCTCAAATCCCTGTCGCTCTAATTCAAGAATCTCTCGTACAATAAATGTTTCCGAGAAGACGGGAAAGAGGTCAAGAATGTACGCGATTTTCATCAGTTTATCCCTTGGAAAGCTCAGTCTGCCACTCGAGAAGTGGCCTCACAATCCCCTTCATCGGACCTGCCCAACCGCCGCGCGCTGAATTAACGCTGTCACCTTCAATGACCTGAAATGCAACCGCTGCACGTTCATAAAACTGAGGAGTGTTGGGATCCAGTGTAATGAGGCCTGAACTCACGAAGATCGTTCCTTCCGACAATAGATTTCCGGGAATCCAAGCGGTGCTTTTGTAGCGTCCCGCAGGACGTGGCCGATCTCGCCAGCCAGGATCAGTGTCGTGGGCCGAAAAAAGCTGCACACCCTCCTCGTTAAAAATATGATAATGAGGCATTAGTGTCCAGCCTGACTTCAGCACCTCATACTCCATCTCAAGGCCAACCGGCTGACGGATGTCAACCGCTTCTGAAACTCGGCCATTCTTCGTTCTTACTCTTACGCAATGGAGGCGGGCAACATCGCCGCAGGGCGCTTTCGCAGGGTCCCGCCATCGGCGCTCTGCGATTGTGCCCGAGTCTGAGTTTAAATAGGCCCTGACGACCCGGTCTGATGGACCATCCTCTAACACGCGGCCTTCATCCAAGAGAATCGTTCGGTTGCACAACCGGGTAACCGCGGGCATGTTGTGTGATACAAAGAGGACTGTCCGGCCCTGTTGTCCCACATCTTCCATTTTGTTTAGACACTTTTTCTGGAATTCAGCGTCACCTACTGCCAGTACTTCGTCAACGAGCAGAATCTCCGGCTCCAGATAGGCCGCCACAGCAAAGGCCAGACGTACCTTCATTCCGCTTGAGTAGCGCTTTACCGGGGTGTCGATGAACTTCTCTACTCCGGAGAATTCCACAATCTCATCAAACTTGCGATCTACCTCCTTTTTTTTCATCCCCAGTATCGTGCCGTTGAGGTAAACGTTTTCTTTCCCGGTAAGTTCCTGATGGAAGCCGGTGCCTACTTCCAAGAGGCTGGAAATCCTGCCGCGGATCTCGGCGCGTCCGCTTGTAGGATTTGTAATTCTGGAAAGGATCTTAAGGAACGTGGATTTGCCTGCACCGTTTTTTCCTATAACGCCTACGACTTCACCTTGTTTTACCTCAAAGGAAATATCTCTAAGAGCCCAAATGATATCAAAAGCATTATCCGTTACATTTTTGTCATGGCCGGGATTTGGATCGTCAAATTTATACAGTGATCGGTGCTTACGATAGTTGTTCAAGGGGCTCTTTATGAAGTGAATTAAGGCACCTCCAAAAGTCTCGTGCTTTTTCTCTTTCAAGCCAATACGGTAGCATTTACTTATTTTTTCTACTTTGATTGCTATGTTGTTTGAGGTCATTTTGGCCTTTCGTATCCGTTTCAGACATTCTGATTCTTTTGACAGGATAACAGGATTAACATGATTTTTTATTGATATCTTGTCTATCCTGTTATCCCGTCAAAGATTTAAAGTTCGCTTTTCAAATTACATCTACAAATACCCGCTCCATGCGTTTGAAATAGAATGCGCCGCTGATTAACAGAAGGAACGCTGTAATCATGCCAGGCCAGATGTAAGCCCACGGCATGGGTGTGCCGAGAAAACAGGCCCGAAACCCTTCTATAACCCCTACTATAGGATTCAGTGAATAAACAACCCGCCATTTGTCGGGAATTGATGATGCTGAATAGACGATTGGCGCTGAATACATCAGCATTCGAATAACAAAAGGCATTGCGTGCTTGACATCACGAAATCGGATGGCCATGGCAGATAGCCACATGCCGGCGCCCGCACAAATACTCATCATAAAGAGAACAAAAAGTGGAAAGAGCAGTAGGTTCCATGTCGGCAGGACGCGGTAATAAAGAATTACGCCGAATATGATTACGATAGAAATACCGAAATCAACTATTTTGGCTAATATGGGCGTTATCGGGAATATCAACCGAGGGAAATAAATCTTCCCAAGCATGTTTTGCTCTGATACAAGGCTTTGACTGGATAGAGTCATGGACTGTGACATGTAAGTCCAGGGGATTACCGCCAGACTTGAAAATAGAATGTAGGGGATGCCATCCGTAGAGACTTTGGCAACTTTTCCGAAAATAACGGTGAAGATAACGATCTGTATAACCGGCTGCAATATGGCCCAGGAAAATCCCAGTATCGTTTGTGCATACATGACCTTAATGTCACGCCAGACACGGAAATAGAAAAGATCTCGGTATGCTTTCAATTCCTTGAAATCTATACCTTGCCAGCCGGTCCTGGGTTCTATGACAGTGACTGAATCAGTATCCAATTTCGACCATCCTTTTGTTTGTTGTTAATCTTTGATCTTTCAGCTTCCATGTAGGGCCAGTATTCTTGAACGTCTATCCCGGTTAAGCCTGATAAGCCTTTATTTTCATTAGACAACAACTGCTGTAAGAATCTTTTTGTCTTTGGTTTCATGGGGGGATACTTCTTGTTGCTCACGGTATTATGTTTTCTGAGAAACTTGCTGCACCACAGTAGTAATGGTTTGTTGGGGCGACTCTTTGGCATATCCGGTAGATGTGTTTGGCTATACGTAGGTAGCGTTCTAAAAAAATGATTAAAGATAGTCTGTAAGCGCAGGCTCCTGAATCCCTTAGAAACATTATGCCGAGTCTCAATACAACTAACGTCGATACTTGATGCCAAGCCCAGGAATTTGCATAGATCATCAACAGTCTCTTGTGGTTTCTTAATAAAACTTTCAAAGATTATGAACTTCATATTCTTATCCGGGAAATACTCTCTGTACCTCTCGATTTGTTGTTTGTAAAAACTTCTCTTCAATATGTTTTCAGGCGCATATTGTATCGTGTTTTCAAAATCGTAAACAGCCTCCCCTGATCGAACAGAATGCCAATAGTGGGAATATGCTCTCGCAACCGGATCGCGCAACATAAATATCAGCTTAACATCAGGCAATAGTTTAGCTATGCGGTATGGAGCCTTTTGGGACACAAGATACGTTGTCGAATGTTCTCCTATTATTTGGTCTTCTCGTGCCTCAGCGAAGAAAGATTGATACCAGCTTAAGTATTCGGAAAGGTTTTTGTCGTAATTGTAGAAAGACCAATCATTCGATAGCTGAATGAAAAAATCAGGATGTTGCTCAATATCATCAATATCGAAGAAAAATATTTCCGGATTAGGTATGAAGATGCCTGTGTGTTGATTGAGCATATGGCGTAACGAAGTCGTCCCGGACTTCATTGCGCCGACTATGATAAAGTCGGGCAGATTATGCCTATGTTGTGATAATTCGTCGGGTTTTCTATTTGAAGATATATCAATACTCATATAATTACGTACCTTAGAACGTACTACTTACCTTTGTTACTTGTCATACTGAGACCTTTGCAAAACGTTCAATATTTATACAAACTTTCGACCGTCAAGATAACCTGTCTCTTAGCTGGTAGACTCTTACCGGATATTTTGCCAGCCCTGCAGTATGGACTAATTCATACTTTGAGTCAAGGAAGTCCGTGAGCCGGGGTATCTGCCTGAAATAGGTTCTCTCAGTAAAGCCGTCAAGGATAACCACCTCTGGAGGTCGTGTTTGAATGGCTGATTGCAACCTCTCTTTTTCCTTTTCTGAAATCTCGAATTCGAATGCCAGTGGATGGGAGATATTCAAGAATGGCCTTCGCAGCGCTTGGAGTCCCCAGATGAGGCCACCCGACATCACCGTATCAGTGACGCGGGTATGCGTCCTTAGGTACGCAGAGGTTTTTTCCAAAGACTGTGGGGACCACGGAGAATCGTAAGATAGGTTCAACGTGATAGCCGAATAAGCGAGGCTGAGAACGAAAGCTCCCAAGACGGCAGAGAGGCTGATAAACTTGGTATAGTCTTTCAATGTTGGCCGTAATTCTTTTCCTGATAATGCCAAGGGGATAGTAAAAATAAGTCCTATGATCGCGAGTCTCGGAACTACTCCTGACAAATATGGTTTGAGAAGCGGTTGACGCGAAAATAGAAGCAAGGTAACAATGGCCAACAGGGCCGATATAAAAACTAAACGACGGGTTGAGAACTTAAATACTGATACAAAATTGAAAAGGGCAAATAAAGTAATGGCCAAAGAAGCGTACTGACCTCCTCCAACGGAGGTCTTGTAATTCGATTGAATAAAGAAGAAAATAGCTGACAGACACAGCCCTACCAGGATAAAATGTTCCAAAGCTCTATTCTTTTCCAAGCGGGAAACAGTATGGCAAATCCAGGCCGAGAAGATAATCACTAAAGGAGGCAGAAATTCCCGGGAGTAGTCGATATAAAATCCTCTAGTATGATAGAAAAAAGCGTACGCCATAAATAGAACAAAAGCCCAGAGGTATAAAAGTGAATAAGAAATCGCGGGCTCTTTGCCCCGCAGTTTATCGCGAGAAAGAAGATGACCACAGAAGGTCAGTACGGAGAATGATAGCCCGACCAGCAAGAACGAGTGCATATGAAACGCCTGACGGACATACCTATAGTACAAGGTATAATTATGATAGGATACGTTATCTCCCGGGGAACTTAGGCTAACCGCTGGTTGCAAAGACATACCGAAAAGACCAGGTAATTTTTTTGTGGCAGAGGTCAAAAAACCAAAAGGGCTTAACCCGCTTGTGAGAAGGTCTCCAACCTCCATGAAGTTGCTGTAGGAAATGAGTACCAGCAAGAAAACACCGATATATCCTACCAGGAAAAAACTAAAGGACTTAGCAATTTCAACAAGTCGTCCTTTATGAAAGAATAACAAGAATCCAAAAGCCGTTAAAGGGACGATGAGGGCTGACTGCCTTACATAGAATCCCATGGCTGCAAAAACGCCTGCTGCGATTAACCA
>JAFCZU010000494.1 GCA_019314185.1 Deltaproteobacteria bacterium
ATCAGCACTAATGTCCAAAAGCTGGCCCGGAAATATCAGGGAACTGGAAAACTGTATTGAGCGCGGGGCCATCCTCTGCCAATCCGATATTATTAAAATCTCAGATATCCTGCCTCAAGAACCTGTAGCGCATACTTCGCCTGTTCTTGATCACAACATTTATACACTTCCATTTAAAGAGGCAAAGGAAATGGTTATAAAGGCTTTTCATAACAAATATATTCATTGGATCCTTCAACAAAATAAGGGTAATATTTCCAGGGCTGCCGAGCAGGCTGACCTGCAAAGACAATATCTCCACAGACTCATAAAAGAAGAGAACATTAACACCGAAATATTTAAATAAAAAACATAAAAGTTCACCACGGAACTACACGGAGTTTCACTGAAAATTGCAAACAATGAGTAAGGAACGTGGACGAATTAACTTCCCCAAGTAGGCGCATAGATTTGGGTCAGATTTGTTCGATCTCAGATCACAAAAGTTGATGGAATAGCAGGCTATTTTGATATTTTTGTGATTTGAAATCGGGCAAAGGTGGCCTGAAGCTGTGATGCATAGTTGGAAAAGTTATTTCGTCCACGTTCCTAAGTTACTATAAGAATATACTACGCACTACCACAAATTGAGCATATTTGTCATTTCGACCGTAGGGAAAAATCTTAAGATTCCGAACCCCGCCTATATTCGGCTGGGTTCGGAATGACGGAAATGCAAGTTATAACTGTGTTAAGAATATTAAATTTGGACTTAGATTCCGTGTAATTCCGTGAAAATCCGTGGTAAAATTATTACAGAAAATATAAATCACTCTCCGACATCCTTGCTGTAAACTAATTGTTTCACCACCTTAACTTATTGATATTTCACAATCTATCGGTCAAATCTTCATCCCTGCATACCAATTACTGTAACCTGATAGTTTACAAAAAAAATTAAAATCCAAACACAATTAATAAAATTGATAAGCAATTAATAATTATTACAGGCAATTAAGATTTTATTCCCGCTGTCTGATTTTTTGGCACCTGTATTGCATTCTATATGATCTGATATCTTACTACTGTAATGCTTTAGCTTTATAAAACAAGTCGGCTAAGCGGCAATGCTTTCAAAAAGCTAAAGCCTTACAAAAAGAGAAGCCCCTTTTCAAAAAGGAATATAATGGAAAAACTAAAGGTTAAAGAAATCACCCTTCTCGTGGATGAAAATCTTTCCATAAGGCCATCTGTTTCTGTAGAGGACAAAATTACAGATGCAATTGAAGTCATGCTTAAAAACGACCTCGACCACATTGCCGTGACAAGCAAAGATAAAATCCTCGGCATGATAAAGCTTAAAGATGCGCTTAAAGTAATTGGATTAGAAGACGACCTGAAAAAAAAGGCAGCAAAAATTATTATCAGACATGGACGTAAAATTATAATAGAGCAATAGATATATTTTTTTAATGACCATTATCAAATTTAAACAATAAAGAAGGGAGGAGGTTAAATTATTGAGTTCATCATTTTGAATAAGTAACTGATATTGAACATAATTATAAAAGGAGAAATATTGCTATGAATTTTTTTAAACAATTGGGAAGCTTTATGATGATGGGCGCAAGAGCCCATGCAAAATGGGAGCTTGATGTTTCCAAAACAATACTTGGTGACAAAAAGCGGCTTATTATACTGGGCCTGCTTACCATTCCTGCAATACTGGGTGGTATTGCTTTTGCGGATCAAATCGGCGGAGCACTTCCGGAACTGCTTGGCGGGCATAAGGCTTACAGCCCGGCTTTTTACAGTACAGGTATCTTTATCGTATCAATCCTTATTGGAATGGGTGCGGGCCTGATTACCGGCTGTATCGGAGCAGGCGGCGGTTTTATCATCGCACCTGCTCTTATGAGCGCAGGTATCAAAGGTATCCTTGCAGTTGGAACAGACCTCTTTCATATCTTTGCCAAGGCGATAATGGGAAGCGTAATTCACAGGAAGTTGGGAAACGTATCAGTGCCCTTGGCTATTGTTTTCGTGATAGGTGCCATCATCGGTGCAACAGCCGGCGGAGTTCTTAACCGCGTACTTTACGAGATCAACCCCGTACTCAGCGATGCATTTATTACGACTGTCTATTCATTAATGCTGGGTTTTCTGGGTATTTATTCTTTGATAGACTTTCTTAAGGCCAGAAAGGGCCCTGGTGCGGCAGATGATGGTGCACATGGCGGGAAAAGCGAAGGAGCCGAGATGGGCGGCCTTCCTCAAAAACTCCAGGGTATTAAAATACCTCCTATTGTTAAATTTGATTTTGATCTTGTACCGGGAGGCAGAGGCATTTCATGGGTATTTTTAGTAGCTAGCGGCGTGCTTGTTGGACTTGCGGCAGGTATTATGGGTGTCGGCGGCGGCTTTTTGACCTTCCCCATATTTGTCTATGTTCTGGGCGTTTCATCAATGACCACGGTTGGAACCGACATTTTCCAAATCGTTTTCACGGCAGGTTATGCCTCAATAAGCCAGTATGCGATTTACGGCTTTATCTTTTATACGCTCGCCACGGGCATGCTGCTTGGCTCTCTTCTGGGAATCCAGGTCGGTGCATTGGTAACAAAGGTAGTGCCTGGCATCACAATTCGCGGTTTTTATGCGATGGCTGTTATGGCTGGTTTCGTTAACCGTGTTTTTGCCCTGCCGGCAAAGCTGAACGCAATGGATGTTATCAAAATAGACCCAAAGGAGAGGGGGTGTAATCATGATTGCTAATAAAAAAGAATTTTACGGCGGTGCTGTATTATTTATAGGGTTTTTTGTTGTTCTTTTTATAATATTTTCACCTGTCTTTAATGGACAGAACGGCATGGAATATCTGGATGATCTGTATAACTCCATATCAAAAGGCTCGGCCTACTATGTCCCCAAGGTAAAAGAAGAAACCGATACGTTCATAGGAAATAACGTTACAGTGGCCATGAAAATGGCAGATGAAAACCAGGCCAAACAGGCAGCATCTTTGTTTGCAAAGGCTGGAGCAACAACAGAAGTATTAGGAGCCCAGCTAAATGTATCCGGCGATCTTGGCAATATCCTTGCAAACTGCCTGGAAGATTCAAAGAACATGTATCATAATGACGGAGCAACGGTCTCCAACAAGTATGGCTATAATGAAAGGCAGGTTCTTTATAACTGGCATAAGTCTCTAAAGGCGGCAGATAAAGACCTGAAAAAGCAGAAGCTGTTCAAAGAAGCCGAGGTTATTGCAGTGGCATTAAAGAAGGTCGTTGAAACTTCTTATAACTACTATACAATTGAACCACAAAAAATTACCGACAAAATGGGAATTGTTATATTTTCTCTGGTGTTCTATGTGGTTTACACGTTGTGGTATGGTTTTTCCATTCTTTTCATGTTTGAAGGATGGGGACTGAGGCTGGAACACTAAACCAATTAACATCATATACATTTAATTGCAGGGCCATATTTGGCCCTGCAATTTCTGCCCTTAGGGTTCGGCAAAAAATAACTTGTTAGAATTTGCGCTCAAATTTGCTGTAGATTTAATTGATCTGATTGAGCAAAACCGCAGGAATAGCGAGCTATTTCGAGGACTTTTGCGATTGAAAATCAATTAAAAGTATTGTGAAGTTGGGATGCAAAAATGACAAGTTATTTTTTGCCGAACCCTTATCCCAAAGATTCCATGATACCGTATTTTTTTGTCTTTCTCCACAAAGTTGTTCTTGGGATATCAAGAATCTTTGCAGCTCTTACCTTGTTATAATTGGTAGCTTCAAGCACAACTACCAGGCAGTCAAGATCTTCTGGAAGTTCATTTTCATCTATCCAAGTTTTTTCTCCGAGAGCAATGGCGCTTGAAACAATATGTTCAAGTTCTCGTATATTCCCAGGGAAAGAATATTTAATCAAAAGTTCTAATGCCTGTTTTGTAAAGCCTTTAATGCTTTTGTTATATAACCTGTTATATTTATCTATAAAATGTTCTATTAATAGAGGTATGTCTTTTTTCCTTTCCCTGAGTGAAGGGACACGGATTTTGACTACTTTAAGACGGAAATAAAGATCTTCTCTAAACCTTCCGGCCTTGATCTCGTTTTCAAGCTCCTTATTTGAGGCAGATATTACTCTAATATCCAGGTCAACAGGGTTAGATCCTCCCACTCTCAGCAGTTTCTTTTCCTGAATTACTCTGAGCAGCTTTACCTGCATGGAAAGAGGCATTTCTCCAATTTCATCTAGAAAGACAGTGCCGCCCTGCGCTGCTTCGAGCAAACCTACCTTGATATTTTCTGCACCGGTAAATGCGCCTTTTTCATGGCCAAAAAGTTCGTTGGATATCAACTCTTCTGTAAAACTGCCGCAATTAAAACTGATATATGGTTTGTTCTTCCTCGGGCTGCCAAAATGTATGGCCATTGCAGTCAGCTCCTTGCCGGTCCCGCTTTCTCCCTGAATCAGAACATTACAGTTCACCCTGGAGACTTTGTGAATAATTTTAATCAACTCACGAACAGGAGAACTGACGCCAATAATTTTTCGCATGTTATCTTTTTTTAAAAGATCTTCCTTAAGCCGTTTATTTTCATGGAGCAAACGTACCTTGTCAACAGCGCGGTTTAATATCAGCACAACCTGTTCAGGTGTAAATGGCTTTTCAATGTAGTAAAAAGCGCCTTGCTTAACTGCTTCAACTGCATTTTCTATTGATGCGTAGCCGGTAATAATTATAACTTCTGTCTTGGGATAATTTTCCTTGATCTTCTCTAAAACCTGCATGCCATCCATTTCCGGCATGTGCAAATCGGTGAGAATGATGTCGAATGGTGCTATTTCCATTCTTTCTATTGCTTTGAGGGGATTTTGAAATGTTTCAACTTGAAAACCGCTTTTACCAATTTTTCTCTGCAAATTTCGCAAAACCAGAGGCTCATCATCAATAATCGCAATACGTATTAATATGTTTTTATCGTCTCTTTTCAAAGACAAATTTCCTTCCTTAGGGACCTTCGGGCGAACTCTATATTACTACCAATTTCGTCTTTCGTCTTTTCGTCTTTCACCTTTTCGTCTTTCGTCTTTTCGTCTTTCGTCTTTTCGTCTTTCGTCTTTCACCTTTTCGTCTTTCGTCTTTCGTCTTTCGTCTTTTCGTCTTTCGTCTTTTCGTCTTTCACCTTTTCGTCTTTCGTCTTCCGCATTTCGCTTTTCGCTTTTTGCTTTTCGCTTTTCGTCTTTCTCCTTTAAATCTGCGGGAACATTTAAAGAAGGAAGAGTTACAGTAAATCTTGTATATTCTCCCTCTTCAGATTCAATACTGATCTGCCCGCCATGCATTGTAACTATCCCATGGGAAACAGAAAGACCAAGTCCGGTGCCTTTTCCAGGTCCTTTTGTGGTAAAAAACGGATCAAATATATTGGGCAAAATATAGGCGGGTATCCCACATCCATCATCTTCTATCTGAACAGCTATAAATCCCGGAGCATCAGCTTGTTTTAGGTTTATTTTAATAGTTCCATTTTTTTCGACTGCATCCAGGGCATTAAGTATCAGATTCAAAAAGACCTGCTGCAATTGCTGTTTATCCCCGCGAATTTGGGATAGGTGGGGCTGAATTTGAGTTTCTATTTTTGCTCCGGATACTTTAATCTGATTCTGCGCTAATTTAATTGTTTCGCTAACTAACAAATCCAGGGCAATAGGTTGGGAAACAGACTCGCCTTCTCTTGCAAAATCCAGCAGATTGCGAATTATCTTTCGTGACCTGTCTGCTTCGCTAATGAGATCATTTATCATTTCAAGTAGCTCATCTTCAGATAAACCATTATGATCCTCAAGCATGGCATGTGCTGTGAGCATTATATTGTTTAAAGGATTGTTCAATTCATGAGCCACACCGGCTGTTAAAGTTCCGATTGCTCTGAGCTTGTGCGACTCAATCATCGCAACTTCACGCAATTTAAGCTCCTTAATCATTTGGTTGACAGCCAGCTCTACTGTTGTAAATTCACCACGGTATTTACACATTGGAGGAATCGGAGAAAAATCTCCTTTTGCTATTTTTTGTGTGCTTTCAACAAGGAGCTTAAGTGGTTTTATCAATCTTTTTACAAAAAACCATACTAAAAAAGTTGTTAATAACAAAACAACTGCAAGAGAGTAAACAGGAATCCTCTGAATGAGCTTAAGCATAGCATTCATGGAAAGTTGTTCGGTCTGAACTATAGCGGCCGCTACTTTAACCATCTCAGAGCCATGTTCTCGCAAGGAAGTTTCGATCTCGTGTTTTTTTTCAGTATTTTAGCACTTGCAGAAGCTCCCTGTATTTGTCAAGATGTTGTATTATTATTGTTGTCTTTTCCTGTGATAAAATAATTGTGACTTTTTTTAAGTTGTCGGATAAAATTTTTTTTGCATTATTAGCACTCTGAACTGCATCTTCGAGATTTGTGCCATACAGAAAATAGTTTTTTTCCCACCTTCTGGCTTGGGCAATATCAAAAAGATATTTTTCAGAGATTTGAAAGAAGGAAAATTTTTTTTGTATATGATTTATGCCTATGACTGAACCAATAACAAGAGTCATCGACAAAGAGGATAAAAGAATAAACATCAGCAATATATGTGTTCGAAGGCTAAAACGTGGCCGTGAAAGCACATCCGGGCAATCGCTATCCAGTGTACATTTTTTTTGGTATACTGTTTTCTTTGAATTGTTTATAGAGTTAGCGTCGGATTCAAGAAAATTTGTCATAATATATATTTATCCTGTTAAAAATGTATATATCGCATATCTTGTTTCTGAGTCGCCTTTCCCTTGGAAGACTGAGGTGCAAGCAAGTTTTATGCTTTTGCTACAATTTTTTATAACCCAGGGAATCCGCGGCTTTTGCTATTACAGAACGAAGTTCACTGGGTTTGAATGGCTTGGCAATCATATCAAAAGCGCCTTTGTCCATGGCTTCACGGGCCAAAGCTACTGTTGCGTAGCCCGTAATAATAATTACTTTGGTGGTGTCTGATTTTTTTCGTACCTCTTCCAAAACCTGGATACCGTTAACCTCCGCCATCATTATATCTGTAACAACGATATCGAACTCTTTTTCATGGATCCTGTTTAGAGCTTTTTCAGAATCTTCAAATACTTCTACCTCATAACCAGCTTTTTCAAGAGCTGGTCCCAACCTGTTTCCAACTATGGTTTCATCATCCAGTAACAATATCTCTAATTTTTCTTTCATTTTTTATTTCCTCCACAAATATTAAAATAAAGCATTTAAAATAAATTTCTTGCTGTTTACTGTCCATGGGAAACTTTTGCAAACAAATC
>JAFCZU010000495.1 GCA_019314185.1 Deltaproteobacteria bacterium
GAGCTAGTACTTTGATCATGAAACAAAAGTTTTACCTCAATATATTATGAGGTGACCTATCCCTCAATATTAATCAAGAGGGGGGTACGCTTTTATAGCAAAGTTAGCAGCTAAAGATGATTTCTTAAATATCGATGAATTATATAAAAAATTATTAGACCATATTTCTCAGATAGACAGAATTACAAACAAGTATTTTTCAAAAGACATAAATGATAGGCATTTTATAGCTGCAAAGAACTCGCATCATTTTATCTCTCTGTATCCAATAGTAAAAAAATGGCATGAAACATTAAAGCTCTATCAGATATCTCGCGACAAAAGTGAAACTAAAAATGATAACACACGATACACGCTTGAGAAAATAATGAAAGGCGAAATATGCTGGAAACAAGTTGAATTCCCAGAAGCGGTTCTTTATCATATATTTAGAAAGAGCTCTTTAAAATTTAATCAGAAAATAGCAACCTTACTTACTTTTTGGAATTTGCAGATGATGCATATTGGGAAGCAGAACTATGCCTCAAAATAAACATTCAATTGAAATCCAAGGCTCTTTAAGTGAGGAAGCGGAAAAAAATATCATTAGGAATCTCTTGGATTTTGAATTCATCGCCGCTCATCCTCAAACACAAAGACAGGTAGCACTTTATCCTTTTATAGATGCAGCAGAAAAGAATGATTTAATATGTAGATTAATGGATGTCTTTTGGAACGATATCCCAACTCCATTTAAAGCATTCAAGGATTTAGATGTTTTTGTATCTATTTCAGAAAAACGAGGTCATTTTACTCATCAGTTCGAAGTTTTTTTATTAGGACTTAATTTAATTCGTAACTTAATACTTAAAGAGCGATGTAAAACTACTTTTCAACATAATGACTTGAAATATATTTTTATTACATGGCTTATGTCAGCAACTGCACATGATTTTGGAAGGCCGATAGAAGTAGCTGCAGATATATCAAATAAGTTATCGAATTTGTATTCTAATATGAAAATGAAAAGGCTTTCTAAGCAGTATAGAAGAGAACATGATAGCAAATTATTAAGCGATGAAGATGCCCTGTTCCAAATAAACCTTACTTCAACTAGTAAAACTGGAACATTAAAAGCTTTGAATATAGATGCTGTGATTGCTGAGAGCATTAAGAAGACGCTGGGTATTAGCGACGCAGAATCGTTGAAAATCCGAGATACTTTGAAAGAAGAAGATAATCATGGATATGTAAGCGCTATTATATTATGTAATATTTTAATCAAATTTTGGTGTGAAAATAGTACTTATACCGCAATAAGAAAAAAAAAGAAATTTAAAGCGTTAAAATTAGCGATAGGCGCTATTGCGTCACATGCACTTTCAAAGAGCAGTGTTAATGGTGTTAAAAAATACGTTGAAAATATTAGTTTCAATTTGAACCCATATGCGTATATCCTTTTTTTTATGGATAATATACAAGATTGGTCTCGTCCTGTACCTTACAGCGATAATTGGCCAACATATACTCTCAGTGATTTTGAATTCAAGAATAATATTTTTAAATTATCTTACTTTCTAAAACATGATAAATGGAGGAGTGGCGTAAGCAACAATGTAAAAAAAGCAATAGAGGAAAAAAACATATTACTTAATTTGCCAAAAAATCCTAAGCCTGAGTTAGGAATAACTGTTTCTGTTAGTTTCGAGGGTAACAATGGTACACAATTTGAAAACATAGAGCTGAATATATAAAAAGAGAACCGCTAATAGAGGAAAAATGGGACATCCTATGAAGTGGACCCCAAGTCAAGGACAATTTTCTCCTAAATTAAGGTGCGCTTCTTTTTGTCTTTTAACCGAATTATTCATGCTGCCATTTGGGCAACGGCCTCTCCCCAATACATCTCAGCAGGTGTTTTTCCTGATAACGACTGATAGGGTCGTTCAAAGTTGTAAAACTCAAAATATTCTTTCAGCCCAGCAATCAATTCCGTTACTGTTTCTAAGCGCTGACTATATCCATTTTTTAGTGTCCCTTTCGGGGATGGTTGAAACCCCTCGCCTTTAGGCAAAGAAAAGGTTATTATTATTATGCGACTTTATAAACTCGAAGCCCATACAAAAACAGATCTCATGGCGCTCTTAGTTTGGATTCCGAAATATCGAAAAAGAGTTTTGACTGGTCAGGTGGCAATTCGCGCCAGAGACGTCTTGCGACAGATTGCGATAGGAACATAAGATCGACATAATAACGGGCTGTTAGCTCTGGAAATATCACTGACGAGATGATTCAGAAATATATCGATGTGCAGGAAGGTGAGCCTGTCACCGATGATATTCGATTTCAAATCGACACCTCTTAAACCCCTCGTCTTATAGACGAGGGTTGTTTAGTTATTTCCAGGGGGTCAACAACAGAGACTCATAATTGGCTGATAAAATGTAGTGATTTGGTATATATCACGAAAACGATTCGTCGCTGAACGAGCGGAAATTTGCAATGAGATATTGAAGATGTTAAATGCGTTAATCGGAAGCCTACAACGAAAAATAAGTTAATTCCTTTTAACACTTTGTCCCTCTGTCCCTCTGTCCCTATCCCCTTCAGCGCATAGCGCTGCCGACCTGAGGATCATATGCCATTATCAATGTTGGATCGACAAATGAATAAATTGGAAATGGAAAAGACGATTTTGGAAGAGTCAAAGGGACTATCTATTTCTGCCTTAAGAGAAATATTG
>JAFCZU010000496.1 GCA_019314185.1 Deltaproteobacteria bacterium
TAATTATCTGAAGGGTACAGGGATTGAAGTGGGATTGTTGATTAATTTTGGACCTTCGGTACAGGTCAAGAGGAAAGTGCTTGATTCTGCATGAACTGGCAGAAAAAAAGAAAAAGTATTTAGACACGGATTTCACGGATTAACACGGTGTTTTTTAGTGCCGAAAGAATCAAGGCACCTTGATTCCTCCGGCATTCCATCCCGCTGGAGCGGGAGGAAGGATACGTTACAAGGGAAGTGCTTAATTTCACGAATACCTGAGCATTCTGCCTGAAGGGCTTGGGTGTTGGGCTGTGTAAATCCTGTGTCACCATCGGCGACCCGTGTCAGAGAATATCTTTTAAACACGGATTGCATGAATGAGGAGAAAATAGTTTGAAGGTTTTGTTGATCGCCGGTGCGCGGCCTAATTTTATGAAGATCGCGCCAATTTATCGAGAGTCGCTAAATTATAACCAGGTGGAATGTAGGATTGTCCATACAGGCCAGCATTATGACTATGAAATGTCAGAGACCTTTTTTGAGGACTTAGAACTTCCCGAGCCTCATTTTTTTCTGAATGCTGGTTCGGGCACTCATGGGGTTCAGACAGCAAAAATCATGGTGGCTTTTGAGGAACTCTGCCAGAAGGAAAGGCCCATTACTATTGAGATGGGGTCGAATGTGTTGGGGGGAACGAAGAGGGATACAATTCTTAAGGCCTATGAAGAGGCGGTAAATGGGAGCAAAAAGGCATACACGGTGCCGCCGAAGTGGGATGGGAAGGCGGCTGGGAGGATATGGAGAGTGCTCATTAGTGAAAGGTGAAAGCGAAAGGAAAGAACTCAAAAAGAAAAATCTTAGACACTGATTTCACGGATTAACACGGTCTCTGGCAGACACATGGGCAGATCTTGGTTCGTTGGAAGGATTGTACTACTTCCGATCCCGTAAAGGAAGAGAGGTCGATTTTGTCCACTTCAATACTCCGACCGGACATCCTTTTGGAGTGGAGGTTAAGTATCAAAGCCGCGTTTCAGGTTGGGATGAGCAGAGTATTTCCAAAGGTATCGGCCAGGGGGTGCTGGTTACGCGGGATTCCTTTAAATGGAATAAAGTTTGTCATATCCCATTGCAGGCTTTTCTACTTTTGGAAAGCGGGAGCTAACTGCTATGCTACGCTCTTGACAAAAAATATTAGACACGGATTGCACGGATAAACAAAATTTTGTTTCAAGTGAATCAACACTGTGTTATATTTTTTAGGCTTAATTATTAGTTGGGGTGAACGGAAAGTTGAAATCAAACGCAAAGTAAGGGATTTTGATGAGTATTCAAATGAAAATTCCATTTCTTAATCTAACGGCCCAGTATAGCCCGATTAAAGACGAGATTGCCGTAGCTTTGCAGGAGGTCTTAGACACAAATGCCTTTGCAGGCGGCCCCATGGTGGAAAGATTTGAGAATGTTTTCGCCCCGTTCTGCCAGACAGAGCACGCCATCGGAGTCGGCAGCGGCACCGATGCCTTGTGGATGGCGCTCCTGGGCTTGGGAATAGGATATGGGGATGCGGTGATTGTGCCGGTAAATACGTTTATCGCAACTGCCGAAGCGGTAAGCTTTTGCGGGGCAACGCCTGTGTTTGTGGATTGCGACAGGTATTATAATATTGATGTGGAGAAGATCGCCGCTGCGATCCAGAAGTCAGAAGTCAGAAGACAGAATTCAGAAGGGACAAGGCAGGGGACAGGAGACAGGAGTCAGAATTCAGGAATCAGAAGTGGGGAATTAGCAGATAGAATAAGGGCGATTATGCCTGTGCATTTGTATGGTCAAATGGCGAATATGGATGAGATTATGGCGCTGGCTGGAGAGTATGGCCTTGCCGTGATTGAAGATGCCTGCCAGGCTCACGGGGCTGAATATAAAGGACGTCGTGCGGGTTCCATCGGCGATGCAGGATGTTTCAGTTTTTATCCGGGGAAAAACTTGGGCGCTTATGGGGAGGCAGGCGCTATTGTGACCAATAATGCTGAACTGGCTGCAAAACTTCGAATGTTCCGTGATCACGGCCAGCAAAAGAAATACTATCATTCAATAATAGGCTGGAATGCCCGCATGGACGGCTTTCAGGGCGCGGTGCTTGCTACCAAACTGAAATATTTGGATGAATGGACAAAAAAAAGGCGGCAAAATGCACAGCTCTATAATGAACTGCTTGCAGGAGTCGATGGTATCCGGACGCCAAAGGAGATGCCGCATACATCTTCTGTTTATCATCTTTATGTTATTCAGTCGAACGATCGAGATGGATTGCAGCACTATCTTGAGCAAAACGGAGTTGTGACGGGGCTGCATTACCCGGTTCCTTTACATCTGCAAGAGGCTTACAGTAGCCTGGAATATGAGAAAGGAGATTTCCCGATAGCAGAAGGAGCAGCCAGGAGAATTCTATCACTCCCGATGTATCCGGAGTTGACGGAAAGGCAGATCCGGTATGTATGTGATAAGATATCAGAATTTAGAAGGCAGGAGGCAGGAGACAGGAGACAGGAGACAGGAGACAGGAGACAGGAGACAGGAGTCAGGAGTCAGAATTTAGGAGACAGGAGGTAGAATGCAAAGAAAACCGGCCAAGAGCTTTCAAGACCTTATTGTTTGGCAAAAGGCACATCAATTTGCTCTCATGGTTTACAAATACAGCAACAATTTTCCTAAAACTGAAACCTATGGGTTAACATC
>JAFCZU010000100.1 GCA_019314185.1 Deltaproteobacteria bacterium
CGCTGCAGACAAAAACAACTATTCAATCATATCAATAGGTTATGATTTAGTTGCTTATTTGAAAGATATTGCAAATTTAAGATACAATTATTTGAATATCGAATATCGAACAAGGAATATCGAATGACGAAGTATGGAATCGCTACGCTCCAGGCGTCGCCTACGGCTATGCCACGGCAAGCTATCTTTTTAAATATTAAAAATGATAGAATACCTTACTTCGATATTCTGCGGTTCAAAACAAACTCGTAAGTTTGATTTTTATTAAAAAGATAGTTTATGTCGCTTTGCGGCACATTTCGAAAATAGCAATTTGGGGATTTTTTACGAGTTAATATGAAACCAATCCATAACCATGAAAAGGAACAGTTCAAGAAGCTCTTTAAACAGGAGAATATTGATAATTTCGAAGACAGGTTTAAGATTCTTGAAGTATTTCTGCGCACCGAACGTCACATTACAGTTGGTGAACTAACTGAGCTTTTAAGTGAACACGGGTATAAAATTGAGCCTGATTTTATTAGAGAAACCCTGAAACTTATGTGTCGCTTCGGTTTTGCACAGTCAAACAGATTCGACGATGGTCTGGTACGCTATGAACACAGGCACCTTTGTCAGCACCATGATCATATGATATGCACAAAATGTAACAATATCATTGAATTTCATAATGAACAGCTTGAATATCTTCAGATGCAGATAGCGGCTGATTTTGATTTTCATATACTACAGCACAAGATGGAAATCTATGGTATTTGCTCAAAATGTCTTAAAAATCGCATACAGCTTATGCCTCTTGTTATGGCAAAACAGGGGGAACAGCTCATAATAAAAGGTTTTACCGGCGGCGCAGGCGCGCATATGCGTTTGATGAGCATGGGCTTGAGGCCTGGAGATAAGATAGATGTTATAACCAACATGGGCGCTGGGCAGCTGGTTGTTGCTATTGATTGCAAGCGTTATGCTCTGGGGCGTGGATTGGCAAAAAAAATACTTGTTGAGCCAGCTCCTGTTAAAAAAAATAAATCCAACATTAAATAGTGATGAATTTGTAAACAGTCGAATTCATCGAGTGTTAGGTGTTAGGATAAAAAATTTAATTGGTATATCAAAATGCTTTTCGTGGTAAAAAAGGCACTTTTAACCTAAAATAAACGATTAGCCCTTGCCGTCTAACGCTTTGGCTAAATTAAAGGGTGCGAAACTTGAGTTAGTTAAACTATATCGAGATGTTAAACAATAACATTTCACCCGATCGGTGATTAATAAATAATTGTACAAATGCATATTTCATAACAGCTAACAGCTAACAGCTAATAGCTTAACATAAGTTAAATTAATATCGGAGATTTGTTTATGCTGCTTAGTAAAATGAAAGCCGGGCAAACCGGCATTATAGTTCATGTTGGGGGAAACGGCATCCTGCGAAGAAGGGTTCTTGAAATGGGTTTAATTAAAGGCACTGAAATATACGTGGAAAAATATGCTCCTTTGAAAGATCCTCTTGAATTGATTTTAAAGGGCTATCATATATCTCTTCGGGTTGAAGAAGCAGCGCAGATAATCGTTGATAACGTAAAGCAGGATTTAAGATAATGAATCACAAGAGTATTACCATAGCTCTTGCAGGCAATCCCAATTCAGGGAAAACAACAATATTTAACTGTATTACCGGAACCAGGCAGAAAGTTGGAAACTGGCCTGGAGTAACAGTGGAAAAAAAAGAGGGGGTTGTTACTAAATATGGTTATAATCTTAAAATAATCGATTTGCCGGGCACATACAGTTTAACTCCATTTTCTGTAGAAGAAATTATTGCTCGAAATTATGTTATTGAAGAATGCCCTGATGTTGTAATTGTTATAATCGATGCTTCCAATCTTGAACGAAGCCTTTATCTTGCAACCCAGTTAAGAGAAATTGACTGCAAAGTTATATTCGCCCTTAATATGGCCGATGTTGCCAGTTCACACGGATTGAAAATTAATGCTGATAAACTGTCTGAGCTTCTTGATCTGCCGGTTGTCTTTACAGTTGGAAATAAAAATGAAGGTATTGATACACTGCTGCAAAAAGCTATCGAACTGGCAGAATCAAAATCCGAAATTTCTCAGAAGCGCAAGGTCAAATACAGCAAAGATATTGAAAATTCAATCGCAAAACTCCAAAGCTTTATTGAAAAAAAAATAGCAGCAAAACTTCCTTATAATACCAGATGGATGGCAATCAAACTGCTTGAAGATGACAGGATTCTAAAAGAAAGCATTGCCCAAAAAACTGGAAATAACAATCAGGATATTATTCAGCAGGCACAAGCTTTCAGAAAGAAGCTTGTAGATCGTTTTGATGAAGAACCTGAAATAGTTATGACAGATGAACGATATGGATTTATTGCTGGCATAATAAAGGAGGTTCTTACAACTTCTACAAAAAATCGTATAGATATATCCCGAAATATTGATCTTGTGCTGACGCACAAGTTTATTGGATTTCCGATTTTTATATTTTTTATATGGGCTATGTTCCAGTTGACTTTTTCATTAGGAACATACCCAATGGAATGGATAGGCATCGGTGTTGACTGGATTTCAGCATTATTGGGAAGCTTTCTTCCTGAGAGTCTTTTAAAAGATCTTGTTATAAACGGAATAATTGCAGGAGTAGGAAGTGTAATAATTTTTCTGCCGAACATATTGATTTTGTTTTTCTGCATAGCGCTGTTTGAAGATACAGGATATATGTCAAGAGCGGCTTTTCTTATGGATAAAATAATGCATCTTATTGGACTCCACGGTAAATCATTTATTCCAATGCTTATGGGTTTTGGCTGCAATGTCCCTGCCATAATGACTACCCGCACACTTGAAAGTGAAAAGGACCGCATACTTACCATACTCATAACTCCCTTTATGTCTTGCTCAGCCAAACTGCCTGTTTATATAATTCTTACGGGTACGTTTTTCAGCGCTAAAGCCGGAACCGTAATCTTTGCCATCTATCTTTTTGGTATTATCGCTGCAGTTGTCTCCGGCCGTTTGTTTCGTTCTACTCTTTTAAAAGGGGCTGATGCTCCATTTGTAATGGAATTGCCCCCATACAGAGCTCCCATGTTAAAAAGCGTGTTGATTCATATGTGGGATCGCGGCAAGATGTTTTTAAAAAAGATGGGTGGCGTTATACTCATTGGTTCTGTTATTATATGGGTGCTTTCAACATTTCCAAGAAATATACAGTATTCTGTCGATTATGCTGCGGAAATTGCCGAAGTTAATGCATTATATGAAACAAAAATCAAAGTTGATGCCAAAGCTTACGATAGAGCCGACATGCAATTTATTGAGGAAGATCGTGACGTTGCTATAAGAAAAATCAAACTGTCTCAAGACGCAGAAAAAATGGAAAAATCATTTATGGGTCATATCGGTAAAAGACTTGCTCCGCTATTTGCTCCTCTTGGTATAGACTGGCGTGGCGGGGTTGCTCTTCTTACCGGTTTTGTTGCCAAGGAAATAGTTGTCAGTACAATGGGAATACTTTATGCTGTTGAAGAAGAGGGTGACGCACTTCAAAAAGCTATTATATCATCCGGCATGACTCCACTTTCAGCACTTTCAATGATGCTCTTTGTTCTTTTATATTTGCCATGTTTTGCAACAATAACAGCAATCAAACGGGAGACGGGTTCTCTTAAGTGGATGTTTTTCAGTATTACTTATACCACATCTCTTGCATGGGTGGTAGCTTTTTCCGTTTATCAGGGAGGAAAGCTGATTGGACTTAATTAGGAGCATAGTACATTGCTTTGCAAATTAACCAAAGGAATAAACTTGAGCATAGTTAGAATTAAGTTTATTGGGAAAAGGCCTGAAAAGCATTCAAATATACTATGTCCCATTATTATTGCAATTCTACTCATTGTTTGCAGCGCTGATGCTTTCGCTGAGCGCCTCACAATAAAGGCACCTTTGGCAAATATTCGTTCCGGCCCGGGAACAAACTACGATATTATATGGAAGGTGGGGAAATACTATCCTGTTGATGTTTTAGAGAAATCCGGTCCATGGTATCATTTTAGCGACTTTGAAGCTGATAAAGGATGGATTCACAAATCTCTCGTTAATAAAATTTTATCTGTTATTACAAATAAGATTAAATGCAATATTCGATCAGGCCCAGGCACAAAGTATGATATATTATTCACAGTTGAAAAAGGAATACCATTTAAGGTAATAAAGTCTAAAGGAAACTGGATTTACATCCAGCATGCTGATGGAGACAGAGGATGGATTCATAATTCTCTGGTTTGGTAAATAATAAGGATGGAGTCGTAAAAAGTCACGATATAGATGGCTAAGTAAAAAGTTTCATATACAAGGCGCAGTGTTTTTTCAGGATCGAAAGCATACATATAGTATGTTAAGAATCTGAAAAATCATTGCAACGCAGTAGATGGGACTTTTTACGACGCCATCAATAAGGAATAGGAACAAAATAATGGCAAAGAAAAAAAAGATTGCACGAAAAGAACTTTTTAATAAACCCGATGAATTCATAACACTCACATCCAGGTTGCTTGCGCTGGCTATTAAATATAAAATCCAGCTATCATACGGGCTGAGCGTATTAATTGTACTTGTAATAGCTGTTTCAGGCTTTAGTTATTTTTCAAATAAAGCTGAAACCATGGCTTTTGATATGCTGGAACAGGGGATACAAAAATATACAACTATTATGAAAAATGACGGGCAGGATAAAGCTTATCTTGCAGTAGAAAAGGATTTTCAGACAATTCTGGATAATTATTCAAAAAAGGATGCCGGAAAACTCGTAAAAGTTGTTTATGCCAATATCTGTTATAATTCAGGTGAATTTGACAAAGCTATTGATTTGTATAATAAAGCGCTTCATGACTTTAAGAATAATCGCTTATATAAAAATATTATTCTAAGCAGCCTTGGTTATTCTTATGAAGGGAATAAAGATTACAATTCAGCTATAAAGTATTTTGAAATGATTGCTTCAGGATCTGATTTCGTTATGAAAGATGAGGCTTTTTTCAACCTGGGCCGAATTTATGCGGTAATGGGTAAGAACGAAAAAAGTATAGCAGCTTTTAAGAAGATTATTTCTGATTATACTGATTCAATCTATATTAAGCTCGTAAAGGAAAGGGTAACCGGTTGAGAATTTTGCAAAACCATGCGGATAACACACAAGTTGGAAAAGTAAATTATAAAAAAGGGGGGATATAATTATGAAGCTAAAAGGAACCAGGACAGAAATAAATATTCTTACAGCTTTTGCAGGAGAATCACAGGCTCGCAATCGCTATACATATTTTGCAAGCAAGGCAAAAAAGGATGGTTACGTTCAGATAGCTGTGATTTTTGAAGAGACTGCAAATCAGGAGAAGGAACATGCCAAAAGACTTTTTAAACTTCTTGAAGGCGGAGAGGTTGAGATCACAGGAGCATTTCCTGCCGGTGTGATCGCCACCACTCTTGAAAATCTTAAAGCATCCGCGAGTGGCGAAAATTATGAGCACACCACAATGTATCCGGATTTTGCAAAAACAGCCCGCGAAGAAGGCTTTGATGATATTGCTGAAATATTTGAGGCAATTGCTGTTGCAGAAAAACAGCATGAAAAAAGATATAACGATCTTGCAGCAAATATTGAAGCGGGCAGGGTCTTTAAAAGAAATGAAAAGGTTGTATGGCGCTGCCGCAACTGCGGTTATCTTCACGAAGGTACAGAGGCGCCGAATGATTGTCCGGCCTGCGACCATCCCATGGATTATTTTGAGCTGCTTGGAGAGAACTATTAATTAGCGCACCTTCGGTGCTGACATAAGTGTCTGAAGTAAGCTAAAGCGTTTGATGACTGGGAATGTTCGGTGTGTCTTAGTTTTTAAGGATGAGTTTAAAAAAGAAGAATAAAAGAAAAGTGCTGTTATGAAAACACCGGTTGTTGATATAGGTCGATGCAGCTTGTGCGAAGGATGTGTCGAAGTATGCTCTCTGGTTTTCAGGCTGAATGAAACAGGTTTTATAGAAGTTGCCGAGCTTTCGAATTATCCAGAATCCTGTGTTGAAGAGGCCATAAAATACTGTCCTGAGGATTGTATATCATGGGAATAAATAGAGACCTTTGCAAAAATGTTCCCTTTTGCCCGATTACTGCGTCAGACTCAAATTTCAATCCTCGAAATATTTAATATATTCCTCCGGTTGGACCTGATTTAAAATTTGGTCGCCTTTCTTGTACTCGAACAAAATTGAACATTTTGCAAAGGTCTCAAATAATGGGATGCCGACAACTTAAAAAGAAAGTACTTGAACTCCTAAGATGTAAAAATTTTGAAAAGGGGCTTAAGGAGATCTGTCAACTGCCGGCGAGGCAGGCGGTAAACCCTCTTTTTTCCTTTTTTTACAGTAGTGATAAAATTATAAAATGGCGGGCTGTTACTGCTATGGGTGCAGTTGTTTCAAATCTTGCCGAGCATGATATGGAATCAGCGCGCGTGATAATGCGCCGTTTAATGTGGAATCTCAATGATGAATCCGGCGGAATAGGCTGGGGATCACCTGAAGCAATGGGCGAAATCATGGCCCGTAATAACAGGCTTGCGCAAGAGTATGCCCATATATTGCTGTCTTACATAAATCCTGCGGAAAACTATATTGAGCATGAAGCTCTGCAAAGGGGTGTTTTATGGGGCATTGGAAGACTTGCTCATTCCAGGCCTCATTTTGTAAAAAAGAATGCTGATTTGCTTTGTCCCTATATGGAATCTTCTGATCCAATTCTTCGCGGCCTTGCTGCATGGGCGGCCAAACCGATATCTACAAAAAGAACAGAATCCTTTTTTTTAAGACTTGGTGACGACAATTCAAAAATTAAGATTTTCGTAGACAACAGCCTTGTTGAATATACTATAAGCAGTCTGATTAAAGTATAAGGTTTTTCTCCAATTTAGTTGGAGAAAAGGACTCAAGGATTCCAGGAGTCAAGGAGTCAAGGGTTTGTTTTCTAAAGACTTTATCAGCGCCTTTAACATTCTTTCGCTTCACTACGTGTCACTCGAACCCTTGAATCCCTGACCCCTTGTCCCCTCTGGAATTACACTTGCTAAATTGAAGACAATCCACTCGTTTTGCCTTAATTAACTACAACTAATCGGGAAATGAACCAAGTATAGCTTCTTTAATCGCTTTAATTCCGATTCTATTGACAAATCTGGCCATTCGTTCCCGTTTTCTGGCGTTGTTTTTATAATATTCTAATATCTTTTTAGTCAGGTTAATTATTTCGTCTTTTGACAGATGCTCAGATAGAATATCTCCGATACGTGTACGATATCCGGAATTTCCTCCTATTATTAATGTCCAGCCCTTTTTCATGCCAAGCATGCCGATGTCACGGACAAAGCTCTCTCCGCATGAGAAGTGACAGCCTGATACTCCAATTTTGACTTTGGCGGGAAGATCAATTCCTGAAAAAAGTTTTTCAATTTCCATGCCGAGCCCCAAAGAGTCCTGGGCTCCAAATTTGCACACAGCTGTTCCCGGACACGCTTGAACATAATGCAGGCAAAGCTCGCTGGCTTCACCCACATCCATATTCAGGTCTTTCCAGACATTATCAACATCATCTTTCTTTATTCCCACCAGGGCAAAACGCTGACCGGAAGTAATCTTAATTATTGGTATTTCGTATTTTCTTGCGACATTAGCGATATTTTCCAAATTTTCAGGAGTAACAAGTCCGACCGGAATGCTTGGAACTATTGCGTATGTTTCTTTATCGCGTTGCAGGATTGCGCCTCTTGGTTTATCTGACATAATAATTACCCCCTGTTAGCCTGAAGCTTGCATGTCTCCGGCATGGCTGCAGGCTGGTTGAATTTAGAAATTGGAAATTTGGCCTTTCTACTTTCCAATTTCAGGTTTCAAGCCGTGAACGGTTATCAAATTTCTTTGCATACCTGGCTGCAAAAAGCCCTGCAACGCAGCCTTCCCCGACAGCTTTAGCCATCTGAAAAGGCGGGCCGCAGATATCTCCGGCAGCATAAATTCCCTGTATGTTTGTCTGCTGCTGTTTATCAGCAACAATGTATTTGAACTTGTCGGCATCCAGCTCAACATCCAGGGGCGCAGCCAGTTCAATAGCCCCTTTTGCTCCGGTTTCTATGAATACGCCATCTATGTTCAGCCTTTGGTCATCGTCCAATATTATTCCTCCAACAATTTCTTTTCCAACGATTTTTTTAACCTTGCGTCTCGAGTGGAGAATAACTTCTGATTTCCTGATCTGATAATCGAGTTGTTCGGAAACCTTAAGTTGATCTGAAACAAGATGAACTTGATCAGCATAAAAAAGAAGGGTTAATGCGCCTGAAACAGCGGCCGATTCATTGCCAACAATAGCTACTTTTGCATTCTTATAAAAATTGGCATCACAATCCACACAATAACTGACGCCTTTTCCCAAAAACCTTTTCTCTCCTGGAACTCCAAGACGGTTGCGGGTTATACCCATAGCCATAATAAGGGCTCTAAGTTTTATTAAACGCCCGTTTTCAGTTGAAATTATAAACCAGTCATCCTTCTGTGTAGTCTTGATAATATCTTCCTGGAGAAAATGTGCTCCGGAATTCATGGCTTGCCGGATACCCTGTTCAAGAAGCTCCTCTCCAGAAACTTTACTTAGACAGCAGTAATTTTCTATATGTGCTCTGTAAAGACTGGATTTGTGTCCTCTGCCCAAAACCAGTACAGAGGCTTTAGCGCGGGCAGCATGAATCGCAGCCTGAAGTCCTCCCGGCCCGGTTCCTAAAATAACAACATCGTAAGTTTCCTGAATCATTTTAGCCCCCTTGTTTTTTACCTGGTCTTATGGTTTCAAGTTGTGACTACTTCACGTATTCAGGCTGAAGCTTAATGTTTCTAAATTATTTCATAAACCTAAGAGAAAAAATACGCAAAAGTTATTTTCGTCTGCAGCATTGCGAAGCGGCATGAGATACTTATATAGCCGACAAAACTAATGGCATTTGCAAATCCGTATCTATTATAACAATATATGTAAAATACTTTGCAACTATTCAGCCACACGGGTTGACAAATTAAAAATCGCACGCATTTTAGTATATATTTTTATAATATCTGAAAACAAACTTTTGACTGGAGGAATTATGAGTAATCAAGCAACAACCCACGAATTTAAATCGGAAGTTAAGCAGCTTTTGAAGCTGATCATCAACTCTCTTTATTCAAACAAGGAGATATTTCTTCGCGAACTGATATCCAACGCGTCGGATGCCATACAGACATTTGAAATTTCGGACAATGGCATTGGAATGACCTATGACGAGGTCATGGAAAACATCGGAACCATTGCTCAAAGCGGAACGGCTGCTTTCATGGCGGCCATGGAGCAGACCAATGGCGACACCCTTAACCCTGAACTGATCGGCCAGTTCGGTGTTGGATTTTACAGTGCCTTTATCGTAGCGGACAAGATCACCCTCCTGACCAGAGCAGCCGGATCGGAAAAGGGAGTTCGCTGGGAATCCCATGGAGATGGGACTTATACCATCGAAAAAGCGGAAAAGGAAAGCCGGGGAACTTCAATAACTCTTGAACTAAAGAAAAAAGAAGACGGGGAGCAGGATTTTACGGATGAATTTGTCATCAGACACATTGTCAAGCAGCATTCGGACTTTGTCAGCTATCCGGTGGTGATGGATATGGAAAAAGAAGAACCCATCCCGGAACCCGAACAACTCAAGGACAAGGATGGCAAGCCCCTCGGAAAGACCACCCGCAAGGTTGTAAAGGAAGAAACCTTAAACACCATGAAGGCTATATGGGCCAAGGCTAAAGAGGAGGTCGACGACAAGGAATATGAAGAGTTTTACAGGCATATCAGCCATGACTGGAATCCGCCCCTGGCAAGGCTGCATAGCAAATTCGAAGGAACTACGGAGTACACCGCCCTTCTGTATATTCCTTCCAAAGCTCCCCTTGATCTGTTTAACCCTGATGCAAAACATGGTATCCAGCTTTACTGCAAACGGGTTTTTATCATAGATGACTGTGCGGAGCTGATGCCGGAATACCTCCGATTTGTAAAAGGGGTTGTAGATGCTCCGGATCTCAGCCTGAATATCAGTCGTGAGATTCTCCAGCAAAACGCCCTGGTGAGAAATATCCGCCAGAATCTTGTTAAAAAGATTTTTCAACTGCTGAAAGATCTGGAAGACAAGGAATACGAAAAATTCTACGAGGAATTTGGAGCCGTTCTCAAAGTGGGTATTCATACCGACTTTGAAAACAAGAACAAAATCGCCGAATTGGCGCGATTTAAGACAAGTAAATCAGACGGCAAGTGGGTTTCACTCAAGGCGTATGTGGACAACATGCAGCCCGATCAGAAGGAAATCTACTACATTACCGGCGATAACATGACCGCCCTTTTGAACAGTCCCCTTCTGGAGCAGCTCAAGGCAAAGGATTATGAGGTTTTGCTCATGTCCGATCCGGTGGATGAATGGGTGGTTCAATCTTTTACCGAATACGACGGCAAATCGTTGAAAAGTGCTGAAAAGGGCGACCTTGCGTTAGACAAGGTCGACGATGACAAAAAGGATAAATATGATGGCCTTTTCAAGCAACTCCGTCTG
>JAFCZU010000101.1 GCA_019314185.1 Deltaproteobacteria bacterium
ACAAGACAGTTGGATATGGTACTGTCCAACAACGAAAGGGTGAATAAATACCTGAAAGAAACGCTAAAAGAACTTTCTTCGTTCGTGGATGTTCACCAATAATTGATTGGTCGATTAGGGAATTAGTCGAGTGGTTGATTGGTATAGTATTGGATGATGCAATAAAATTGTTAGCCGTTCACGGCTTGAAACTTGAAACTTGAAATTAGAAAGTAGCAATTGGGGAGAGATTAAAATAGAAATTCGAAATTGGAAATTGGGAAAAACAGTACAAAAGCATTAAGGCCAAATTTCTAATTTCAATGTTCCGCGAACGTTTATGTTATTAACTATTAAATAAATGGCAGTTTTTCTATTACCGGTTATGTCTGCCCGGAGGATTAGGTATGACTAAGGAAAAAGAATTACACGGATATTATACCGGCTTGCGAACAAAGTTCATGGTTATCATTTTTTTCATAGCTTTTATTCCGTTAATCCTTTTAGGCGGAACTACTTACTATTACTATAGCACCACGGTCAAGGAAAAGATCGGAAACGAATTAAAGCTTATAACAAAAAACAGAAAAGACACCATTGATCTTTTTCTAAATGACAGGGCTAACAGCTTAAGTGTTCTGGCTTATACGCATCGCTTTGACTACATAGAAAAAAAAGAAAACCTGCACAATGTTTTTCAGTTGTCAAAAATGGTTTGCAGTGCCTTTCAGGATATGGGCATAATTAACAGTGATGGTGAACAGGTCGCTTATATCGGGCCGTATCACTTAAGTGGCAAGCAATATAGTTCGGCAGAGTGGTTTCAGGAAGTAATGAAAAAAGATGTCTATATCAGCAATGTTTTTCTTGGTTTTAGGAAGGTCCCCCATTTCATTATTGCCGTAAAAAGGATGGAAGATGGAAAGCCTTGGATATTGCGGGTGACCATAGACATAAACAAGATAAATCATTTTATGAGTACAGCTCTTTTGGGTAAAGGCGGCGGTGACTCATATATTCTGAGCCGGGAAGGTGTTTATCAGACAGGTGGCGTCGAGGACGACAGGATACTGACTAAATCCGATTTCAAAATACCTTCCGTGTTTCGAGGTGTAGAAGAAACGGAAAAGCGCAGGGAAGACAAGGCTGTCCTTTGTGCCAGCACTTGGTTAAAAAACAACGACTGGCTGATGGTAATAGAACAGGATTTAAAACATGAGCTGGGCCCTGTGGTTCATGTTAAAAATACCGTTCTTCTCATCTTTGTCATCAGCTCATTCATTATCGTTATCAGCACCATTCTTATTACCAAGCGTGTTTTTGTACGATTGGAAAAAATCGGCATGGAAAAATTGCACCTTAGTGAGCAGCTTGTTCGCTCCGACAGATTAGCAGCCATCGGTAAGTTAGCGAGCGGGATTGCTCACGAAATCAACAATCCCCTCGCTGTTATCTCTGAAAAAGCCGGCTGGATAGGAGACCTGCTGACCGAAGAGGATGTAAAAAATAGCCCTAATTACGATGAATTGATCCAATCTACCGAGGATATCAAAAAACATGTTAAGCGGGGAAAGAAAGTCATCAGTCGTCTTATGGGGTTTGCCCGTAAGGAAGGTATTGAGTATCAAAAGGTAGATATAAACTCTGTCCTTGATGAAACATATGATTTCTTGAACAAAAAGGCAATGTTTCAAAACATAGCCATAATGAAAGAATTCCAGGATGATCTGCCGAACATAGTCACTGACGGGGCACAATTACAGCAGGTCTTTATCAACATAGTAAATAATGCTATAGATGCGATTAATAAAGATGGTATGATACGTCTCATCACAAAAAGGCAGGGCGGGGGAGTTCTAATTACTATCGCTGATACGGGGCCGGGTATGCCCGAAGAGGTTCAAAAAAAGATATTTGATCCGTTTTTTACAACCAAACAGATCGGCAAGGGAACCGGCCTGGGCCTTTCCACAAGTTATGGTATAATTGAAAAATTATGTGGCCAGCTTACAGTAGAAAGCGAAGTCGGCAATGGAACAACATTTTATATTACACTGCCTCCTTCCTGTAAGCAGTAAATAAAAGGAATTAAAATATTTTAGCCGCTGCATAATTCAGTAAAGAAACCTGGCTCAAAGGACCAGGTTTTTCAGGGCAAAATAAAAAAACCGTGAGCCATAACAATATTATAAAGGAGATGGAAAATGCAGGAAATTCAGATACTGTTGGTCGATGATGAGGATGACTTCAGAACGACTCTTGCTAAAAGGCTGAGATTAAGAAAAGTAGATATCACGGATGTAGCAAGCGGCAACGAGGCTATAGAGCTGGTCAAACAAAAGTCTTTTGATGTAGCTGTTATAGACGTTAAGATGCCTGAAATCGACGGAATTGAAACCTTGAAGCAGGTCAAGCAAATCCAGCCAACCATGGAGATTGTTATGCTTACCGGACATGCCTCGATCGAATCGGGCATGGAAGCCATGAAATTGGGCGCTTATGATTATGTAATGAAACCTTGCGATATCGACGAACTGCTTATAAAAGCCGGAAACGCTTACCAGCACAAATTGCTCAAGGAAAAAGAAAAATAAGCGGCAATTGATAAATTATGAATAGATTTCTCTTCTGTCCTCATCGTGATCTATCATATAAAAAAGGGTGGCCTTTGTTTTTAGAACTTTAATAAGTTCGGAAAATTTTGACCGGTCAACACCGTATGTACGAATGTAAACTTTGTGATATCCCTCAGGTACCCGTTCGTATGAGCTCAAAATACTTACAATACGGCCATCATATTCCCGGATAATATCGGCGACCTCCTTGATGGATCCGGATCGATTTTTTAACTGAAAAGCAAACTGGACTCCCTTTTGCCCAACACCGGCTGAAGAGATTATTTCTCTGAATATATCGGTTTGGGTTATTGTGCCGACAAGCCCCCCATCATGATCAACCACAGGTACCCCTGATATTTTGTGGTTGAGCAATACCTCGGCTGTCTCTTCTACGGTATAATCAAAAGGAACTGTGATAAGCCTTTTGGGCATAATCTCCTTCACCTTGACCGTGGACAGTATATAATTAAGCTCATGAACTGACAATGTAGTAGCATCAGATGCTGACGTCCTTTTTATATCCCTGTCGGTAATGACTCCAACGAGTTTATCTTTTTTCGTAACCGGAAGCATACGGATTTCATGTTTTTTCAATAGTTTCATGGCATCGTGAATAGATCCATCTAAATCAATAGTAAAAACAGTTCTACTCATCCAATTCTTAACTAACATGCTAATACCTCTCAAAAATGTTCAACATTGTACCCTATGCCCCCTGTGCCTGGTTTTTATACAAACTTGACAGTGTAACCATGGTAACTATCGGTTTTGTAAGTATTTTTTCTGAACCGCAGAATATCGAACAAGAAATATCGAATGTCAAAGTAACTCGTTCGTAATTCTGCAGTTCCTTGTTCGATATTCGATATTCAAAGTTTTGCGGCAATTACAAAAACTCCAAGAAATACCTTTCGTGTTAAGTGTGTGTGATGACGCCCGCCGTGCAACAGTTGCCGGAGATCTATTACCAGCGCATACTTATTTGAATCAGCAACCCTTTGATCTTAAAATTCAATTTTCACCGGTTTCTGCCTCGCAAAGACCCACAATGGCTTTTTTTATAATCAATTTGCGTGAATCACGCAAGCATATTATGAGAAAGAGATTCCGGCCTAAATATTTTCTCCAGTTTATCAATGCACATAATTGGTCCGGTTGTTAAATTGGTCGAGTGGTTAACCACTCGACCAACTTCCCTGCTCGACTAAACTTTATGGGGATTCACCAGCAATACAGGAACAGGAGATGCCTTGGACACTCTTTCCGCAACAGAACCGAATACTACTTTTTCAAGGCCCTTTCTGCCATGAGTCCCTAAAATAAGTAAATCAATTCCCTTTGTCTCGATATATTTCAATATTTGTTCTGAGATATCTCCTGATATAATTTCCGCTTTAGTATCCTGAAAATCTGAAAAATAGTCCTCCTTAAACTCGTTCAGCCTTTTTGTCGCTCCCTTCTGCACCTGTTCTTCAAAGTCGTTAATTGAAGGGTGAGGAACATAAATTCCGGAAAAATACTCAAAAACACGGGATACAAACAAAAGGTGAACTTCTGCTTCAAATTTTTCCGCCATTGTTGTCACATAGGGAACTATTTTTGGCGATGATTCAGATAAATCAACAGGAAACAAAATTTTTTTAAATTCTTTCATTTTAATCCTCCTTGTTTATGTGTTTATTTCTCCTAAAAAATCATCCTTTTCCTCTCATTATGATCTATTATGTAAAGCATGGTAGCCTTTTCTCTTACCTCTTCAATCAGCCTTTCAAGAAAGGGACGATCAATATTGAACATCCGAATAAAAACCTTGCGATGTCCATCAGGAACCTCATCATAAGAAGTCAGAATGCTTGAGACGCGACAGCCATAGCTTCTAATAATATCAGTAATCTCCTTAAGGGTATGCGCTTTATCGCTCAATTGAATGGCAAACTGGACGCCTTTTTTCCCAAAACCGGTTAAGGAAAACATCACCCTGCATAAATCCGACAAGGTAATTATTCCCACGAGATTCCCTTTATGATCGACCACAGGCATCCCGGATATTTTTTTTAGCAAAATGATTTCGGCTGCCTCCTCTACAGTTAAATCAAAAAGAACTGTAAAGAGATCTCTGGTCATGACCTCCTTTATCTTAATTCCGCTAATTAATTCTTGCATATCATGGGGTTCTAACTCGGAAGCGCTTGAAGCCGATGCCCTTTTTACATCTCTATCTGTCACCACCCCCACAAGCTTGTTTTTTTCCATAACCGGAAGCATACGTATTTCGTGCTTTTCCAACAGCGCCTTAACATCCTGCATAGTATCTTCTATGTCGATTGTGATAACCGGTTCAGACATCCAATATTTTACAAGCATTATAGACCTCTTTGGATTGTTGATGGTTGATGGTTGATGGAATCGCTTCGCTCTATCTTTTCAATCGATGATCATCAACCCGACCTCCGACCTCCGACCTCCGACCTCTGACTACTCGACTACTCGACTACTCGACTACTCGACTACTTACAATTTACATGATAATAGAGATAAAAGTCAATCTCTTGCTTATCTTTTATGCAACAGCCTCCAGCACAATTGCCGTTCGTGTCGGAAGATATAAGCTGAGTAAATTTCTCTTCTCGCTCCCTGAAACAGCGACATCGGTCAGATGGAATTGATCCGGTATCAACCTTCCGTAACCACCGTATTTCCCGGCATCAGTGTCAAGAATCATCCTGTATTTGCCGGACGGAGCGTCAAAACGGTAATTATCATGAGAGCGATCTGGATGAAAATTGAACACAAACAGAAATCCACCTCGTTCAAATGCAATAACCTTATCATCTATATGTTCAAATAATAAATGCAGCCCCGGAAACTCCAAAAGCCTGGTTTGTTTGGCCAGCGCAATCATATCCCTGTCAAAACGCGCAAGAAAATGATACTTCAGAGTTGTATCATCAACAAGGCTCCATTGCCGGCGCGCATAAAAGTATGACCATGAATTCCCCTCGCGCGGAAAATCGATCCATTCAGGATGACCGAACTCGTTGCCCATAAAGTTGAGATAACCGTTTCCCGCAGTACACAGGGTAATAAACCGTATGAGCTTATGCAGGGCAATACCCCTGTCAATAATGATATTTTCATCGGAAACACTCATATGGTCGTACATCTCCGAACCGATGAGCCGGAATATGAGAGTCTTATCGCCCACAAGAGCCTGATCGTGCGATTCAGCATAACTTATGGTTTTTTCGTCAATCCTCCTGTTGGTCAATTCATGCCACAGATGCCCCATATGCCAGCTCTCGTCACGCACTTCCTTTATCAGCCTGATCCAGTAATCCGGAACACCCATTGCAAACCTGCAATCAAAACCGATCCCTCCATCTGATGATGAAACAGCCAGGCCCGGCATTCCGCTGATATCTTCCGCTATAGTAACCGCATCAGAACGCAATTCATGAATAAGCCGATTAGCGAGAGATAAATATACAAGAGCTTCCTCATCAACAGTATCGTTATAATAATCCTCATAAGAAGTAAATGCCATTCCCAGTCCATGGTGGTGGTAAAGCATGCTGGTAATGCCGTCAAAACGGAACCCGTCAACATGATATTCGTCAAGCCAGAAGCGGCAGTTTGAAAGAAGAAAATGCAGAACCTGATGTTTCCCGTAATCAAAGCAGCGGGAATCCCAGGCCTTGTGAAATCCACGCTGGCCTTCATGGAAATATTGATAGCAAGTGCCGTCAAACCTGCTCAGCCCTTCTACTTCGTTGGATACACAATGGGAATGGACTATATCCATTATCACGCTAAGACCAGCTGCATGTGCTGTATCAACTAATTCCTTCAGATCCTCTGGTGTTCCAAACCGTGAAGAAGCGGCAAAAAAGTTCGACACATGATAACCAAACGACCCATAATATGGATGCTCAGGAATCGCCATTAGTTGCAGAGTGTTATAACCGCTATTTACAATCCGCGGGAGGATATGCCTGGTAAATTCACGGTATGAGCCTATCTTCTCTTCCTCCTGGGCCATGCCGACATGCGACTCATAAATAAATAAAGCCCGGGATGGAGGCTGAAAATCATTGCATTGCCATTTATAAGCAGAATGCGGCTGCCAGACCTGAGCATTAAAAATCAATGTTTTGGGATCCTGAGCCAGTCGTCTTGCATATGCCGGTATCCGGTCACCCTCTCCGCCGGGCCAGTGTATGCGAAGCCTGTAAAGATCTTCATGCTTAAATGCGTTTGACGAAAGACTGATCTCCCATACACCTTCATTCCCGACAGGCTCCAGCGCAAACTCCTTTTTTTCCCGCCAGCCAGATATATCTCCGATTATATATACTGCAGTTGCGTTGGGCGCCCATTCACGGAATATCCATTGATTATCTTTAAAATGAAGGCCAAAATATTCGTGACCGCACGCAAATTCAGGCAGGCTCATTGTCCCGCCGGTCAGCCTTTCACAGGTTTCATGGATAGACTTTTGTCTGCCTCTAAGAATTTTTTCATAGGGCCGCAGATATGGATCGGAATCAATAAATCGCTTTAATGGATCGGCAGTTAGTTTCATATATAATCTCTTTGGATTGTTGATTGATGATTGTTGGAATCGCTTCGCTCTGTTTTTTGTATCTTCTCAATAAATCAGGGCAGCTAATTTCAGATTGATTCTCAGTTGGCAAGTGTTTGTTCACCACAAGTACACGAAGGAACACGAAATTATTCTTTTTTTATTGCATTTCTTCGTGACCTTCGTGATCTTCGTGGTAAGACAATCATAACGAAATGTTTGCTCACACTCCTGAAACACAACTCATGCCCGCACTTTTTGAGAAATTACTGTTTTTTCAATCATCAATCATCAATCCTTGCTCTTACCCCTTAATCCCCTAATCCTCTAATACTCTAATCCTCACTAACAAGCGGACGCCTCAGCATTTTTTCATATAGTTTAATATACCGGCTCGCCGTGACCGCATGGTTAAAGCTCGCAAGACTCTGGTTCATAATCCGTTTTATCTGAAGCTCTTTTATTTCCAAAGGTAATTTATAAAAAAGCATGGCCTGTTCAATCGCCCAAAGCAGCCCCCCTGAATCAAATACATTAAAAAGAAAGCCATTGCCCCTGTTATTGTCAACATCCATGTGTGCAATCGTATCGTGGATCCCCCCTGTATCATGAGCTACCGGAAGCGCTCCATAAACAGAGCCTGTCATCTGGGGAAGGCCGCAGGGTTCAAAAAGTGAAGGCATGAGCACAAAATCTGACGCCGCATAGGCAAGACGCGCCAGGCGCTCATCAAATTCGCATATGGCGACCCTTTTATATAGATTATGGTGTCTTACAATATCTTGAAAATATCTCTTAAACTCACCACTGGCCACAAAAACAATCTCCAGGTTCTGATCCCAATAGCGGGAAACAACCTCATAAAGAATTTCAGACAGCAATTGACAACCTTTTTGAATCGTATCAAGACGGGAAGGCCAGAAAAATAAAGGCGCCCTGTTATCCTGAATAAGCTCTAATGAGCGTTGTAAAAAAAGCTTATTATTTTGTTTGCCTTCAACATGATTATCCGGACCGTATTGAAACTTAATATCACTGTCAATAACAGGATTAAAGGAAGGATCAGGAGCATTGAGTATCCCTGCGGCACATCCAGCATCCCATTTGTTAGCGAGTTCCTGTTTTAATGGTTGTTCAACAAAATTGTGCCTTCCTTCCACCAGTTCCATCAAAAAGGTCGGGCTTACGGTATTTACAAAGTGGGCGGCAAAAACTCCGCTGACCAGAAAATCCACAGGATTTGATTCACGAGTTTCCTCATATTCAAATGCCATATTTTCGTAATAAAGATTCTGCCAGAAGTATGCCGCGTCTATACCCCTGTCTTCAATATAGGACAGAGGGGCTTTGACGGTGTGAATATTATGAATTGTAAAAAGGCATGGAATATTAAGCTGTCTTGCCATTGCCGGAATAAGGCCTGTCATCCAGTCGTTACAATGAATCAGATCCGGCCGCACATGGGGAACAATATTGTTGATAACCTCTCGCTGAAAGGCAAGGGCTATCTTTATGTTTTCATCCCCATAATTTGAATAAACACGATTTAAATAATAAAAGGCTCTGTCCTCTGCAAGGTGCACCCTATCTTCGGGCATATTGCTATGAAATGTGTTTATTTCCTGCGTTAACAAAGGCCACAGAGGCCCGATGTTGCCGCCGAATATAGCCCTGTAATCCGGAAGCGCCACATGAACATCGGCGCCCTGTTCAAACAGAGCGCTGATTAAGGCTGCTGAAACATCGGCAAGCCCTCCTGCTTTGGCCGTAAAATAATTTGCAAGATTTCCCATGTCGTTGGGAAGATAGGTAACTTCCGGAGTTACTATAAGAATGCGGGGACTTCGCGAAGAATGTATCATGATTCTTTGCTCCTAAGCTTTTCATCACTCGACCACTCAACCAATTCCATAGTCTAATGCGACTTCTGACTTCTGACTTCTGATGTAAATTTAATCCAGTCATCGGCTCTTGGTTCCACCCTGACGTAAAAACCATACCGGCCTGAATCGCTGCAGGTTATTGTGCATTCATAGGCATAACGTTCCTCTTCAAGCTCTTTGCATATGGTCATCTGTTGAGTACAGGCGTCCTTCAGACTATTCATAGATTTTATATGCCCATAACATAGCAGCACTTCCACTTCATCTGGACGGAGTTCTCCAAGAAAAACTTCGGCAGTAACGCGAAAGCTATCTCCCACGCGAAATGGACCATCTGAATCTCTAACAGGCCTGCTAATACTTATATTATTCCAAAGGTCGCGAAATCGCTTGTGCATGGTGGCTAATTTTCCAGCTTTCTCGGCATTATTCGCGATCAGGTCATTAAAACTCTTTGCAGCCGGAATATAAAAGCGTTTTTCATATTCAAAACAGGGAATTACATCGTTTTCCAGTATGTTATAAAGGGCCTGGCTTTCTACGATATCCTGGTAAGAATGGTCTGAATACTCTTCTCCACTACCGATAGACCAGCCTCTTTTTTCGGAGTATCCTTCGCACCACCATCCGTCAAAGATACTTACATTCAGCGCACCATTTACAGCAGCCTTCATGCCTGAGGTACCGCACGCTTCAAAGGGTCTTCTCGGAGTATTCAACCATACATCGGCTCCCTGTACCAAGCACCGCGCCATATGCATGTTATAATCCTCCAAAAAACCAATCCGATGACTTATACTCGACCTGTTTGCAAACCTGACAATACGCTGTATTAAGTGTTTCCCCTCATTATCTTTTGGGTGCGCCTTTCCAGTAAATATAATCTGAACAGGATATTCTTTGGAATTAAGCATGGCTTCCAATCGTTCTGGATCCTGCAGTAAAAGATTGGCCCGTTTGTAAGCTGTAAAACGCCGGGCAAAGACAATGGTCAGCGTGTCCTGATCCAGAACAGACGCGGCCTGTTTCATTATCGCCTTTGGCGCATTGAGCCGTGCATACTGCTTTACCATCAAATCCCGAACATTCCGGACAAGATCGGAGCGACTCATTTCATGAGCACGCCAGAGTTCATCATCGAATATCTCGCCAATCCGTTTGACATTTTCAGGCTTCTTTGAGCATTTATACCAATCCGGCCCAAGGTAACGTTCAAAAAGCAGCGTAATATTCTGCGAAATAAATGAAGAGACGTGTATGCCGTTTGTTATATGGGTGATGGGAACCTCATCTTCAGATCTATTTGGCCATATATGAGACCACATTTTTCGCGCTACCTTGCCGTGCAACTTACTGACTCCGTTGCAGTACTGGGCCATACGCAATCCTAAAACAAACATGGAAAAAGGACCGTCAGGGCCTGATTCTATTGACTGTCCCCATGACAGTATTTCCTTATCCGT
>JAFCZU010000497.1 GCA_019314185.1 Deltaproteobacteria bacterium
CAACTCATCCTGTAATCTTGCAAGATTCAGATCAAGATTTTCTTCAAAACGCTCAATGGTCACGCCATCCACACCCGCACAGCCATGGTTTTCCTTGACGTGCTGGAAGGCGGAAGAAAGAGAAAAGTGATTGATGCTAAATTCTTTCATTATCAATAAGGATTGTGGTCAAATATTATCACATCGCCGGTTACAGGCGACCGATATGTTAGTTTTGTTGCCTTGCCGTGAAGGGCATGAGCAACTGATAGATAGAGCCAGACAGGGGCTCTACCTGTGAGGATTATTTCATTTCCTTCGCCAGCTTCTGTGAGAACTTTTTCGATGTATGTTGGCAGGGCTGACAGTTTAGCGGTATCGGTGAAAAATGTGGCGAGGTCAATGATGTTCATAATCCCAATCCGCTTGTGTCCGCGGAAGCAAGATAAACATCATAGCCGCAAACATTCCATGGCTCATTCGTTTGAACATACTGAGCCTTAATTTTACGATTGAAGGTTACTGCCGCTGCTACAACGCTGGTTACTTTTTGGCCACCCGTAAAATCGATCATAATCTCTTTTTCAGGTCGATTTTCTTTCAAATATTTTCGAATTAATATCCACAGGGCCTCAGACAACTCATCAAAACTTTCAAAATTCAATCCCTGAGTGGAATCAGCGATCTCAGAAGAGGCTGGAATCAGCTTGTGTTGGTCTTGATCAAATAAGGAATAGGAGGAAACATCCTGAAGTTGTTTATATCGCTTACAGATATATAGTAACCAGTGCGCCTGTACAATAGATTCCCTTGAACAAATAAAAGATACGGTATCTAATACCTCTGAATGATGTCTTAGGCTTCGCAGGGGCATTTCCCAACGCCATCCGGGTGGATTTGCTTTTTTAAACGCAACCATTGCATCAATGTCTTTATCCAGATCATCTGAAAGAATCAATCCATCCGGTATCCCGTTTGTGTAATTGTATCTCTGCATATCAAGATCTGAAACAAAAAGTATAAGATGCTTTTTCGGCTCCGGCGATTTATTTTCAAGGTATCTGGTACGAGGCCTGAAAAATGCGCGCCTCTGCCGGTAAAGCACCAGCACCATAAAACTAAAAAAGAAAACATGGCCAATTCGTAATATTGAAATATGTCCCAACTTCCAAACAGTCCAGATGTCGCAAGGCTCCCAAAGAACATTAGATGCTAAATTTGCGCTAAGCACAGTAATAGCCGCAACGAGCCACGGCAAAAATTCCCGAAGTTCCGAATATATCTGTTTTATTTTCTTACGCATCATATTGTCTTTCTGTTATCCGTAAACAGTTACACGGTGCGCCGCGAAGCATTTGTTCCCAATAAAAACAAACCACTTCTCGACCTTCTACAACTTTTTTACTTTGGCAACCCTCTCTTGGCTTTACTATTTCTTTGCATTACCCTCTCCGAACATGAATTCCGGCCATCTTGCGGGATCATCGATATTAAGATTCTTCAAGAATTCCCTTGATTTTTTGAACCTTGATCCGTTGTTTTTTTGAGCAATTCTTCTTTTTCCATTTCCCGCACGCTTCCCAGTATTTCTTAAGAACCAAAGCGACTGCTCTTTTGCTTTCCTCAGAAAACTCATCAATTTTGTTGTATATTTCAACTACTCGATTCTCTAAAATTGATGAATTGGCAAGCTCTTCCAGAACTCTTTGCTCGGGTGTCATGGCTTCAAGCTCTGCCGCTCTTTGTTCTTTTGCTTTTCTTATTTCTTCCTCTCGTTGTTTTTCCTTTAGCTGCCTGTCTCGCTTCTGCTCTTTTTGCAAGAGCAATTCTTTTTGTTTTCTTTTTTCTTCAATCAATGCCTGATTTCGATTATTTTGGAAAGCAGCTTCATCAACTTTTAGTTGTTTTTCCATGTCCAGGGTTAATGGACTCAAGACCGCCCATCCAAATGGCGAAAGAAATTTATTGTGATCAGGCTTTCGAACTTCAGAGGCAAGCCAGATTGTAGTTGAATGATCTTTAAAAGTTTGATTGTGACTTCCTAACATTATCTTGATGTCTCGATATCTTTCTATGGTAACTGATTCAGCCCCGCTATGGCGGCCTACTCGAATCAGCATAATATTGTCTATTTGGGGTGTTTCAGGAACAGTGACTCCAATATTTATTAATTCGCTATCTTCCCTGGTTTTATCTTTTCCATAAAAAAGATGGGAGCTGTCCAAAAGATTCTTTAGCTCAATAGCAAAACTAACAGCATCCTTTGTCTGCGGAGTGTCCACAATGATCTCGCCGACAAATAATGAGCCTGGCAGAATGATCTCCAAAATCTGAGCAAGACCTCTTGCCTCTTTATCAGTCGTTTTCTTTTTCTTGTTTACCGCGTAACAAATCTTCGTTTTTATATCTCCTACAGGCATAAAATCAGAAATTTTTACTAATCTGAAAGGATCTTTATATATTTTTTCCTTATTAGGAAACCTGTCTAAATGCAGGAGCTTTTCTTCTAATTTGTTATGCGTTTTTATTGAGGAATAGTCCTTGCCCCTATCTGCCAGACTATTAAGATAAGCTGTGCGAAGCGCCCCTTTTACAGCAGAACCCGGGATATAAGGTCTTTGATCAAAAGCGCAAAATGCGGTTCGCTCAATTTTGAATCTATTGAGTTCATTTTTGATTTTTCCTGGGGGCAGTTTCAATACCTGATTATAATGA
>JAFCZU010000007.1 GCA_019314185.1 Deltaproteobacteria bacterium
AGCCAGGTTAGGGCGCAGATAGACAAAGATGCATGTTTTGTATGTCATAAGTAATTAAGCTACAGGCTTATTTTTTGCCAGCAATATTTATAAGGGGTAGAATTAATGAAAGTATGCAGAAGAAGTTTCTTGTCATTGGTAATTGGTGGCGCTGCAGGCACAGCCCTTTCGCCGTTACCATGGAAGCTGATAGATGACAGTTCCATATGGACACAGATGTGGCCATGGACTCCGGTGCCGGAAGATGGCGAAGTTAGCCATGTGAATACTGTATGCTCTCTTTGCTCAGGCGGTTGCGGGCTTACTGTTCGAAAGGTTAATGATCGTGCAATTAAAATAGAGGGTATGAAAGGATATCCTGTAAATAATGGCGGAGTATGTCTTCTTGGATTATCCGGTCTTCAATTGCTTTATGGGCCTACACGCGTTAAAACTCCTTTAAAGAGGGTTGGCGATAGAGGTGAAGGTAAATGGGAGAAAATATCTTGGGAAGATGCAATTTCAGAGGTTGTAAAAAAGCTTGCCGATTTAAGGGCAAAAGGGCTGTCTCATACAGTCGGATGTATTGCAGACTCGGATCATGGCACAGTTGCTCATCTGCTTGGAAGGTTTCTGACAGCATACGGCAGTCCGAATTTTATACGCACACCCTCCATGCAGGATTCATATGAACTGACATTGCGTCTTATGCAGGGTGTTCAGGCTTCAGCCGGATTTGATGTTGAAAATGCTGATTTTATATTAAGCTTTGGAAGTGGATTGATAGAAGGCTGGGGATCGCCTGTGCGTATGTTCAAGGCTAACAGCGCATTAAAAGGCAAAGGTAAACTGGTGCAGGTTGAGCCGCGTCTGTCCAATACAGCGGCAAAATCAGACAAGTGGATTCCAATTAATCCTGGGACAGAGGCTGCTCTGGCTCTTGGGCTTGCACATGTGATTATTAAAGAATCTTTGTATAACTATGACTTTGTTAACAATTATTCTTTTGGGTTTGATGATTGGACTGATGATCGAGGTATATCTCACAAGGGATTTAAAAAGCTTGTGCTCGATGAATACGGTCCTGACGATGTTGCGGAGCTTACGGGCATTTCTGATTCGACTATAATATCTCTGGCCAGGAGCTTTGCCAGAGCATCTAAACCTCTGGCGATTTGCGGACGTGGTCAGGGAAATACCCCGGGCGGGTTAAGTGAGTTTATGGCAGTACATGCCTTGAACGCTCTTGTCGGAAATATAAACAGAAAAGGGGGCGTCTGGGCTGTTCCTGACCTCGATTATATTAGATGGCCTGAAGTAGAAAAGGATATTAATGCTACAAAGGGAATGCGGGCAAATCGCATAGATGGAGCAGGGAGCAAAACTTATCCTGACTCAAGATATTTGTTAAATAGATTTCCTGAGGCGGTCAATTCCGGAAAAGAATATCCAATGGAGGCTTTATTTGTTGTGGGCGCCAATCCTGTTTATACTATTCCTGACAGCAAGGTCGTGAAACAAGCCTTTGACAAGATACCGTTTGTGGTAAGCTTTTCTTCATATATGGATGAGACTGCCACAAATGCCGATCTTATCCTTCCGAATCATGTTTTTCTTGAACGTTATGAAGATGTGCCTATGCCTGCCGGGCTTCAGAAACCTGTTGTCGGTTTTTCAAAACCTGTTGTAAAGCCCCAGTTTAATACCAGACATGTTGGAGATGTAATAATTCAAATAGCAAAATCATTTGGGGACGTGATAGCGGATGCTTTTCCATGGGATAACTATGAAGCCTGCCTGCAAAAAACATTAGGCAATAAATGGAACACTCTGAATGAAGAAGGATTCTGGTTGGATTCTAAATTTGCGGCTCCTGGCTGGAAAGGAGCATTTAATACGCCATCTGGAAAATTTGAATTTTGTTCAAGAGCTTTTGCCGCAAAGAACGAAAATTCATTTCCACAATTTAGCCCTGTTGAACCTGAAGGAGATGAAGGCAGGTTCCCATTAGTTCTCATTCCGTATGATAATATGAGGCTTGCAAGCGGATTTATTGGAGATCCTCCCTTTGCTATAAAGACTGTTGAGGATACAGTGCTTAAGGGTAATGATATTCTTGTTGAAGTTAATCCAAAGTCAGGCAGAGGGTTTAGAGAGGGTGATCAGGCAATCCTTAGTACTCCCAAGGGCGCTGTAAAGGTCAGGGTGCATCTTTTTGACGGGATTATGCCCGGTTTAGTGGCAATGCCAAGAGGTCTGGGGCATACTGCTTATGACGAATACCTCGCTGATAAGGGTATTAATTTTAACGAACTCATCGGTCCGGTTGAAGATCCTGCTTCCGGTTTTGATGCAGCCTGGGGAATAAGGGCCAAGCTGACAAGAGCTTAAATCAAAAAATGAGGTTTTGATGAAAGAAGAACACAAACACGGAAAAGCCAGTAAATTTGGAATGGTCATAGATTTGGATAAATGTACCGGCTGTGGGTCTTGTATGGTAGCCTGTATGTCTGAAAATAATGTTCCTTTTAAGAAGGATGAAACAAACAAGCTCGACAGTATTACATGGTTGCGGGTTTATAAATTGACCAACGGAAAAAAGTTTCCTGAAACAGATATATGCTATATTCCAAGACCGTGTATGCAATGCGAGGGTGAACATGGCCATTCACCATGCGTATCTGTTTGTCCTGCTACTGCTACAGATTACAATCATGAAACAGGGATTGTCAGCCAGATTTATACCCGCTGTTTTGGATGCAGGTATTGTATGGCTGCATGTCCATATCATGCCAGGTATTTTAACTGGTGGGATCCTGTATGGCCTGATGGTATGGAGAAATCTTTAAGCCCGAATGTTTCGTCCAGAATGAGAGGTGTTGTTGAGAAATGTAGCTTCTGTTTTCACAGGTATCAGCTCGCAAAGAACAAGGCCTATGCTCAGGGACGGCGGGAACTAAAAGAGGATGAATATCAAACAGCATGCACACAGGCATGTCCTGCGGGCGCTATTACATTTGGTGATCTGAACAATCATAATCATGCTGTATATAAGCTTGCAAAGCCTGATAACAAGCATGGTGGCCGCCCAAGAAACCCCAATGCCTTCAGGCTGCTTGAGAGACTGGGCACTAATCCAAAAGTTTACTATCTTTCAAGCCGTGAGTGGGTGAGACGGGCAGGAGATAATTATATTCAAGATGAAGGCAAACAGTAACACCACCTAAGATGAGCGATTAACTCTTAGCGGTTAGCTGTTATTATTTCGGGTGTTTACCACCGATACGATTTTCACCAACTTAATCACCGCACATATTTAGGAGCACATAACTTATGGATTCTGCATTAATACCCGAGGGGGTTAAACGCTGTTCATTTGGAAAATTTATCTTATGGATTGTTATAGTCGGTGCTGTGCTGTTATGGGGCGTTGTTGCCATGCTGCTTTGCTGGTTCAAAGGGCTTAACCAGACAAACATGAACGATGCTTATGGATTTGCCATATGGATATGGGCTGATCTTGCAGTTATCGCTCTTGGCGGCGGAGCTTTTTTTACCGGTTTGCTGAGATATGTCATAGGTAAAGATGAGCTGAAAAATATTATCAACTACGCTGTTTTAATAGGGTTTATCTGTTACAGTTCGGCGCTTCTTATTCTTGGAATGGATGTTGGGCAGCCGCTAAGGTCCTGGTTTATATTCTGGCATGCAAATGTTCATTCAATGCTGACTGAAGTGGCTTTCTGCCTTTCCTGTTATTTTGCTGTTCTGACCATTGAATATATTCCGCTTATTCTTGAGAACAGGCGTGTTGATAGGGTTCCGTTTTTTCATAACCTGAGCCATAATATGCATGGAATCATGGTAATATTTGCCGCAACAGGCGCGTTCCTTTCCTTTTTTCATCAGGGATCACTTGGCGGAACTCCTGCGGTTCTTTTTGGACGCCCATTTTCTTTCAGGGAAGGGGTTTTAATCTGGCCATGGACATTTTTTCTCTTTACCTGGTCGGCGGCAGCCTGTGGACCATGTTTTACGATACTTGTTACATGGATTACCGAAAAGATAACAGGGAAAAAACTTGTCAGGCAAAATGTTATCAGGCTGCTGGCCAAGATAGCCGGCTGGATGTTTGCAACATATACTGTTGCGAAGATAATTGACACTTGGTATTGGGCTACAGTTACGGCGCCGGCCCTTGGATTTAATTTCATGGATTTTTATTCCAACAATCCATTCTATGGTCCATGGATACTTGTGCTTGAAATAGTTGTTTGTGGTGTTATTCCATCGTTAATACTTATCACTAAAACTGGTCGCAAGTCTTCATTTTTGCTAATAAGTGCTGTGTTTCTTGCGGTGCTTGGCGCATGTGTGAATCGCTGGGTGATGGTGCTTCAGGTAATGGCTGTGCCGGTTCTTACATTTGAAACCTGGCAGATGTACTTTCCAAGCTGGCAGGAGATTGCTACAACTATTCTTCCGGTAGCATACGGTATTATCCTGATAATGATTTCATACCGTTATCTGCCGATATTCCCTCAGGAACAAGAATTAGAGGAGGAGAAAAATGCTTCCATTTTCGTTTGAATGGGCGTGGGATATGGGTCATATGATATTTATGGGTGGTCTGTGGTATGCGCTGACTATTATAGGTCTCGGTATGACTTATTGTGTAATAAAAGCCGCTGTAGATACGTCTAAGGGTAAAGGCAGTCATTAGAAATTATTGATTGTTAATTTTGAATTTTGAATTAAAATCGAACTTTTTCTTCATTCACTATTTAAAATTAAAAACTTAAAATTGTAAAAGCGCTTATCTCATTGTTAAATGCTGATAGGCGTTTTTTTTTATAGGATTAAGGGGTAAGGATTAAAGGATTAACTGACTTATTTATATTAGGTTTAAGTGATCCGTAAATTTCTATTCCTTAATCTTTAATCCTACTTAGCGTGGAATGATATGGATAAAATTGTTGTGAAGGGAGGAGTCTCTCTTGAAGGCGAAGTAAAAATAAGCGGATCCAAAAATGCGGCGCTTCCCATACTGGTTTCATCTCTTCTTGCGGATGGATGGAATACCTATTCTAATGTTCCTGATTTAAGAGATGTCAAGAGTATAAAACAGCTTCTTTCATATCTTGGGGCAAAGGTAGAAACAAATGGAAGCGTTATCCGGATAAATGGCGGCGGTCTTTGTAAAAGCGAGGCGCCCTATGAGCTGGTAAGGAAAATGAGAGCTTCCATTCTGGTTCTTGGCCCCCTTGTGGCCAGGTTAAAAAAGGCCAGAGTATCATTGCCAGGCGGTTGCGCTATCGGTGCCAGGCCGATAGATTTGCATTTAAAAGGTCTTGCGCGTCTCGGGGCTTCAGTTGAATTGAAACATGGCTATATTGAAGTTTCAGCCGAACATCTTAGAGGAAACGAGATTTATTTTGATATAATGACAGTAACCGGCACAGAAAACCTTATGATGGCTGCAGTTCTTGCGGAAGGAATCACTGTTTTACGCAACGCAGCATGTGAGCCTGAGATTGTGGCGCTTGCCGATGTATTAAATAAGATGGGAGCAGATATCCATGGCGCCGGTACTTCTATAATTACAATAAAAGGTGTACAATCACTGCACCCCGTGTCTGTATCCATCATACCTGACAGAATAGAGGCAGGTACGTTTATGGTTTCGGCGGCTTTAACCAGTGGAAATATAACGATCTTGAATTGTGAACCCGCACACATGGGAACCATAATTCATAAACTTAGACTAACTGGGACAGATATAAAGATAGATGATAAAAATATTCATGTTGTTGGATCTGATAAAATTGAGAGTGTTGATGTTAAGACATTGCCGTATCCTGGTTTTCCAACCGATATGCAAGCGCAATTTATGGTACTGATGTCGGTTGCAAAAGGTTTTAGTAATATTTCCGAAACTGTATTTGAAAACCGTTTTATTCATGTTAGCGAACTTAGACGTATGGGAGCTGATATTACGATATCCGGCAATTCCGCAATGGTTAAAGGTGTGCCCATGCTATTTGGTGCTCCGGTAATTGCAACAGATCTTCGGGCCAGTGCTTCATTGATACTGGCGGGCCTTGTTGCCAAAGGCAAAACAGAGGTGCATCGAGTTTATCATTTAGATCGTGGGTATGAAGCAATTGAGAAGAAATTTACCCAGCTTGGGGCATCAATAAAGCGGGTCAGAGAATGAGAGGCGAATTCAGAATTCAGAGGACTATAAGCGCTCAAGAACTTTTTTTGCTTCTATTGCTGAACAATGAATGTCGAACAAGGAATTTCGAATGATGAATTGTGGAATCGTTACGCTCCAAGTGTCACATGATTGTTAAGTTAGCGATTATGGGGGCAAGGGCTAAAAGTAATTTACAGTAAATTAAGGGTGCGTAACTTGATAGTATAGGAATTTCTATTTTTCTATATTCAGTCTTAGACTCAGATGGATAAGCACAGACAATTAAAGTTCGTGTTCGTCTGTGTGAGTCTGTGGTTAATAATTAAAGCAATATTAGAAATGACTGACAGGATTTTCTCTCGCCCGGCTATTCCCCTTCTGGCCTTTATGATGTCCGGAATCATCCTTGGTTCCTGGTTGCCAAGCTATGAAATCCTGACATATCCCGTTATATTATTATGTACAGGCATAATAATATATAATATTTTACATGACAAAAGCTCATCGTTTTTTACCCTGATTATTTTCTTGGCTTTGGGGTATATCTTGATACAGCCATGGGTTGTTCCCAGGCTTCCTTCCAACCACATTACACATTTTACAGATTCAGGTCGATGGCGGATTATCGGCGAGATCGACCAAAACCCATCAAAAAACAATAATAGATTAAAGTTGATTTTACGTGTTGAAACACTTGAAAGGGATGATAAATCTTTTTCTGTAACAGGGAAAATCCGTGTTACAGCATTGGGCGATATTCCTGAAGTATCTATGGGAAACAGGATTTCCTTTATCAGTAAAATCAGGTCTATCAGGAATTTCAAAAATCCTGGAGGATTTGATTATGAAAGATATATGAAATTTAAAAAAATATGGGGGAGCGCATATGTTCAGGGCAATAGATTATCTATACTTAATCAAAATACGGCCAAAGGTATTTACAGGCTTATAGAAGAAGCTCGCAGTAAAATATCTGCTTTTATAGATAAAACAGGGTTTGGAGATAGAAAGGATATTCTAAAAGCCTTAATTACAGGAGATAAAAGTGGGGTTTCAAAAAACCTGCGTGATGAATTTAATCGTGCAGGTGTTGGCCATCTGTTAGCAATTTCAGGACTTCACATAGGAATAGTTGCAACCTCTTCATTTATGTTTTTTCAGTGGCTGCTTTCTCGTTTTAGTTTCTTCCTGTGGCATTCATGGGTCAGAAAAGGATCGGCAATTTTATCGCTGTTTCCTGTAGTTATATATGGTCTTATTTCAGGAATGTCGCCATCTACACAGAGGGCGGTGATTATGGTCACAGTTTTTCTTATAACATTCCTGTTTGAAAGGGAGCATGACCCGATAAATACTTTAGCCTTGGCGGCAATTCTCATTCTTGCTGTTTTTCCGCCTTCGCTTTATTCGATTTCATTCCAGCTTTCATTTATAGCGGTTTTTTCAATTATATATGGTATGTCCATGACGTATAGTAGCTTGACAGGTGTTGGTAATATCACCAATAAGACATGGTTTTTTAAGGTATTAGGGATTCTGTTTTCTTTTATATTGGTTTCAATTTTTGCAATTCTCGGAACTTTGCCAATTGTCATGCATTATTTTAACCAGGTTTCTCTGGTGGGTGTTTTTGCAAACCTGTTGATTGTTCCTATGATAGGATTCGTTGTAGTGCCTCTGGGGTTGTTTTCTGTGTTTTTGTATCCGCTTAGCATTTCAGGGGGCTCAGTGTTTATTAATTTAAGTGCCGTTGTGTTAGGATATGCTCTTGAGATAGTTGGTTTTATTGCTGACTTACCTTTTGCGGCAGTAAAAACCATCACTCCTGATTTTTTTGAGATAGGCTGTTATTATGTGCTGGGTTGGTCAATTTTAAGGTTAATTGGACTTAAGAAAAAAAGAGTTGCAGGTATAGATGAAAACGGGTCTTTTGTTTCAGAAAAAGCAGAAAGGAGATTGCATAATAAAACTATCTTCAGACGAAAAACTGCGGCGATTGTTGCTGTAATAGTCATAGCCGCAAGTTGTGCTGATGCTGGTTATTGGTTGTATCACAGATTCTGGCAGCACGATCTCAGGGTTACCATTATTGATGTTGGTCAGGGCAGCTCCGCTCTTGTCGAGCTGCCTGGGGGGCGGTGTGTTCTTATAGATGGAGGAGGATTTTCAGATAATGCTTTATTCGATGTAGGGGAAAAAATAATTGCTCCATTTTTATGGAGCAAAAAGATTAAAACCATTGATACCATCATTCTTTCACATCCAAATACTGATCACTTAAATGGTCTTTTATATATTGCCAGGCATTTCAATGTTAAAAGGGTATGGACTAACGGCGAGGTTGCAGATATCAACAGTTATCGCATGTTCATGGATATTATTGATGAAAATAATATTTATATGTCTGAATTTAAAGAGATGCAGCGTATGCATGAAATTGAAGGAGTGCGCATTAATATTTTATATCCGCCTGATGATTATATGATTAAAAAAGAGAAGGAAAGATGGCGTGATTTTAACAATAATTCTATTGTAGTAAAAATTGAATTTGGGTCCAAATCGTTTCTTTTTCCAGGAGATATAATGGCTGGCGGGGAAAGAGAACTTGTTGCGATTGCCGGGGATGAACTGGAAAGCACAGTTCTTATAGCGCCTCATCACGGCAGCAGAACATCAAGCACAGAACTGTTTTTGAGAAAGATAAAACCGGAAATTGTGATCGTATCGGCAGGTTGGCAAAACAGGTTTGGTTTTCCACACCCATCGGTATTAACAAAATTTTATAAACTCGGATGCTGTATATTTCGCACAGACATAAATGGAGCGCTAACAATATCAACCGATGGTCAATCTCTTAAAATTAAACCTTTTATTATCAGCAGCGCCGATACTCGAGAAGATTAAAATTGACACGAATTGTCTTTTTAAATTGCAAATCGAATACCTTGTTTATCCCAAAGGTAACCAGAAATATTGATTTTCTACTTTTTGCTGAAGATAGTGATGATTTCAAATCTATTTTGAAAAAATAGGGTATTGAGTATAATTTTGAAGCATTAATTCTCGAACTTTGAAATTGAGTAGTTACGTTTATTTTAATGCTGGAATTAATTTAAACCCGAAATTTTCCATTTTATAAATATAAAGCCCGTCAACTTTGAAAAACCCGTCCGCCATAATTGTAGGTACCGGGGATTCCTGAATTTTTGTTATTACGGCTTCGACCTCAATTATTTTATTCTCCGGAACAACCTGACCGCGATAGATCCATTTGTGCTGTTTTTGTGTTATCAATTCAAATTTATGGGTGTCCACGAGATGGGGCCAGCGATTAAGAGCCGCAAACTGGATAAGTTGCAGGAATGATTCTATTCCAAGAGAACCGGGGCATACCGGGTCCTGATAAAAGTGCGCCTTGAAAAACCATTCATCCGGGTTTACCTGCTTTATGCCGCGGATAAAGCCAAGACCTTTTTCGCCCCCGTCAGGCACATAGATATCGATTTTATCTATCATGCGCAGAGCATTTGAAGGCATTGTCAGGCAAGGGGCGGGGTCTATGCCAGGATCATCGGGTGTTAAAGGAGCTTTGTCCTCAAACAGATATGAACCGCTTTTTTCGATTTCTTTTGCCAATGGTTTGTATGCCTGTTTTGAAGCATTGGCAATGCCGACCTGCTGACTCAACGCTTCTTTGGAAAAAAAGCCGAAATTCGTGGCGCCTTCATAAATTATTTTATCACCCTGAAGTACCTGAAAATCAAATTCTTCTATTATCATGTTTCCGGCTTCAGATACTTTTTTTATCCTGGATCGCATAGTAAGGGTTTTTGCTTCCGGCAAAACGTTGGTGTGTAAAACAGCATTGCCTCCCAGGTTTCTGAATTTAAGGTCCTGATTGCTTCTCAGGGCGGACCCCGCGTATGCCGCAAGCCAGCCACAGGGCTGAAGCGCTATTTCAAGGAGTATGCAAAACGGCATTGAATGGCCGCGGTTTGCTTTGAAATACCATGCATCATGAGGCACGTCATACTCTGCTTCTATCCATCCGTCAGGTTTCAAGACCCATGCTTCCGGCTCTATGGAAACTATTTTGTCCATAAACAAATATGGCGGTCCCGGCAGCCTTGCCACACGCCTTTCTTTATCAAAGATCTTATAATGCTCTCCAAATGCTTTCGAAGGTTTCCCAATGGAAAATTCCAGTATTTTGTCATGGTCAAATATGGCTTTTTTTGATAGCTTTCTTTTGCTATCCCAGAAAGATATGATTTCTTCTCCGGTTATTCCGGTCATTTTCATTGACATGTCTTTGAAGAGCACAATTTTGTCGCCATCAGCATACATCAGAGCATCTGCTATTATATAAGGTTCGGGATTATATCCGATCTCCTTTATTTCTATTTCATATATAACATGTTTTGTGTCCGTTGTTACCGGCCCGCGGCATTTTAGTATGCTTTCAACTCCTGTGAGCGGTTCATAGAATACGTCCTGCTTTTCAGTTATCCATCCTATGCGCTGGGCAAAAATTCTTAGAGTATGGGAGCAGCACTCATACATAAGGGTTCCGGGCATTACCATGTCATCCATGAAGTGACATGTAAGAAACCACTTGTCAGGGTGTATGTCCGCCTCTGCCCTGATCATTCCAAGCCCGTAACGTCCGCCTTCTGGATCAAAATTCAGGATGCGGTCGATCAGTTTCATCCGTCCCTTGGGAAGCCTGAGCGACTCAGTTAGATTTATCCCTTTAAAAGGCGCTCCAAAACATGCTTCAAGATTTCCGGCTCTTAAAGCATTAACAGCCTCATCATCGTAGTTTTCAACAGAAACCGGAACAAGATTTTTCCAGTTATCAGCTCTTAGGCCCTTCGTTGTTCTGGTATCTTCTTCTGTTAAGATTATTCCGCCTGAATTTTTAACTTCTTGGGCAGTAAAGAAACCTGCGCATCCATTGGACATGCTGATTAGATGGGAATCGCCGATAAAACCTTCGAAATTAAAGAAGAAAAGATACGTATCTCCCTGGCGCACGAATTTTTCAATATTGATTTCATACCTGATAACGTCACCGGGGCGCGGCAGACTCCTGTGAAATATTACCGCGGCATCAAGGAGCCTGTAGGTTCTTTTCCCCTTAACAGCGAGGTCTATGCCGAGATAAGAGCAAAGAAAAAGATCGGCCTGTCCGGCTTCAACCGATATGCATACAGGAGCGCAGTTTCCGTCGAGATACCACGCTCCGGGCAATACGTCGTGTTCTGTCACAATCTGGCCGGAGCTCAGCGAACCTTTTTCACCTTCTATTGAAATTATTCTGTCCACAAGCATAAGCGGTTCATCCGGCAGGCGCACTCTTGCCTTGTATGTATCAACTATTTCAAACTCAGGGCCGAGAACATTGGAAACAGATCCTGTGGCAAATTCCATGCACATCTCGCGGGAAAAAGCAGGCGTAGGAGGTGAAGCGATGCTGTATTCTTCATCGCTGCTGCCTGAAATCATGGTTTCAAGTAACCGTGTTTGCAAAGCAAATGTTTTGGCATAGGTTTTTGTCACATTATCTGAAAATCCCAGGAATTTTTTATGGGCATCTGAAACAGCCTCAATGTTTTTATTAAACGGCTCGATAAATTCATGGCCTGCGCCGGCTGATTCCTGCGGGGTGTGGGATTGAGGAGCTATACTTTTAGTTGGCGGAGCAGGGGAAGGCGTTTTGCCGCCGATAATTATACTTATTTTTTTCTCCGATTTTTCTTTATTATCTTTAGAAACATCGTAGCAATATAACTTGTCGCCATATAACTTGCCTAAGTCAACAGGAATCCGTTCAGCAATAAGTGAGCCGAGAAATTTTAAAATTGCAAGAAACTCGTTTTCACCCCGGACAGATACCGGAACAGCAAGGTGATTCTTTGTTTTGAGTATTTTATTTATCATCCGTGTGCAGGAGGAACCGGGGCCTATTTCAAGAAAGATACGTATGCCGTCGTTATACGCCTGATTAATTAAGGCAGTAAAATCAAAACCGGAAAGCGCCTGCTGTAAAATCGAAGACGCAGCGCTTTTGCTTGTGAGATTATATGATTTACCAAGCGCGCAACTGTAAAATCGAATTCCTTTTGGAGGAGTTACAGGAAAAATGTGCAGATCCTTATAATCGTCAGCAACAGGAGCGGCTGCTTTGCAGTGTACTGTTACAACGCCTTCAAGAAATATTGCTTTGCATCCAAGTTTTTTGATAGCGGCTTCAACATCCTCTTTTCTGCCGCCTATTACACATTCATCAGGAGTATTGATTATCAACAGGCTAATTGTGGGAAACTTGTTAATAACGTTTCGCACGATTTCAGCCGGTCTGTTTACTGTGGCAACACGCCAGTTTACTTCTTCATCATGCGGCACATTCCAGGTTTTGCGGGCTGCATTACATGGGCCGGCCAATTCAGTTGTAAACAGATTGGTGTCAAGCATCCTTGTCAGCATCTCGTCACGGTCAGGCCATGCGCCCATGGCAAACAGTCCCGCTGATTCGCCAAGGCTGTATCCAATAACCGCCGAGGGCTTTATGCCGAAATTCATGACAAGATTGCTGACAACAGAGCCATGAACAACCTGGCCGAATATCATATTTAGAGGGTCGGCAATGAGAGCCTTATGAGCCTTGTTTTCCCATCCTTGAGACCATGAAAGTCTTTGCGGGACATAACATTGTGGAATAAGCTGTGACTTTAAGCGGGGTGTTTCAGCATCCATGTTTCTGAGGATTTCCGGCCATTGCACGGCAATATCTCTGCCCATGCCGACATAATGATTTCCGGAGCCGGGAAAAACAAATGCGATTTTACCTGAATTACCAAGAGGATTGGAGGAATAGCTTATGCCGCCTGATCCGATCATTTTTTGGGGGATACCGGATAATACTGTTTTTTTAGCATCAGCGATAAATTTTTTAAGCTGTGAGGTATCGCCTGCGACAATTGACACTGCATACTTGTTTTTAGAATCAGGTTTGTTGTTTTGATACCATGCACGGGCCATTGGCTCAAGATGCCTGCCGCCTGTTTTGACTTGTTGCCCAAGAGCTTCAAGCCCCTGAACAAGGGAATCTTTGCTGTTTCCTTCGACAACAAAAAGACCAGGCGGATTTACACCAAGAGGTCTTTCCCTTTCTATTTTTAACTGCTTCGGAATATGGCTGTAAGATGCATGTTCAATACTTTCAAGTATAACATGCATTGCGTTGCCGTCTGAAGTCATGGAGCATACGCATGCCCTGCGAGGGCCGTCTTTTGCATCCCTCAGCCAGTATTGAGGAAAAGCGGGCATGTGAAATGCATCTTTATTCCATACCTTATTTTCGGGCTCGGTATAATTTGTTAATGGTGGGATTATTTCCTGATACAGACACAGGTTGGCTTTAACCAAAGAGGCAAGGCCTGCCGCGGCTCCTGTGTGTCCGATGTTTGCTTTGACGGATCCAATGGCGCATGGCTGTTTTTGATTCACGAAAAAATTGTTAAGAGCCTCTGATTCAACATTGTCTTCCAATGGGTGTCCGCTGCCGTGGGTTTCAATAAGACTTATGGAAGATGGCGATATGCCGGCATCATTAAAGCATTGTTTTAGAGAGAGAGTATAAGCCTCTTCAGGCGGAAGATTTGTTGAAATGCTTGTGCAGGTTGCGCTTCCGATTCCTTTTATTACAGAGTATATTCTGTCTCCATCTTTTATCGCGTCATCAAGCCGTTTCAGGATAAGAGCTGCCGCTCCTTCTCCTGGTAAAGCGCCGTCTGCCGATTGATCAAATGGACGAATTTTATAGCTTTTTGTAAAAGGTCTTATCTTATTTGCTGTAATGATGTTTCTTGCATCACCGCAAAGATCAACTGCGCCTACAAGATATGCATCAGTTTCATTCTGCTGAAGTGACCTGACCCCTGTTTCAAGAGCTTTCAGACCTGACGTCTCTTCGCCTGACACCACAAAGCTCGGGCCTCCTAAACGGAATTCCCGTGCGATTCTGCTTGCTATTATTCCGCCAAGAGCGCCAAGTGTTCGGGCGTTTGTTAATGGCTTACAGCATGAGTTTCTAAGGGATTCAAGCCAGATTGAGGTTTTTTCATCATCAGGGTCAAGGCCGAATTTTTTTCCCCATATTTTTACTGAATTATACAGATTCCAGCGGAGGTGAAAATTTGTTGCCTCAAAATCAAAGTCCATGCCGATAACAGCTCCCATGCGCGGGCGTTTTTTTCTAAGAGGAAGACCTGCATTTTTCATGGCATTTGCAGAAACTTTGAGCATCAGTAACTGCTGCGGGAGTATATCAGGGATTTCATTGGGAGGTATGTGTAGTTCTCCATAAAAAAGAGAGAAATTATCCATAAACGCGCCATAAACGGACTTTCCTTCAAGCAGTTTCTCCGCAATATCATCGCAGCCCTTCCACCTGTGTTCCGGTCTTTTGCCTATTATAGAGCTTCCATTAAAAATTGTTTCCTGAAAATCTCTCAATGATTTTAACGATCCGAAAACAGCATCAATGCCGATAATAGCTATAGGGGGGGTGGGAATTGGGAATTGGGAATTGAGAATTGAGAATTGAGAATTGGATGATGGACAGTACTCTTCGAGAAGAATATGAGCATTTATACCTCCGAATCCAAATGCGCTTACCGCTGCGCGAAGAGGTGTGCCAGGGTTTTTTCTGATCCATTTTTCCGCTTTTGTCTGTACTCTGAAGGGGCTGTTATTCAGCGGGCTTCCTTTGGGAGGTTTTGTAAAATTAAGTGAAGGAGGAAGAATTTTGTGCTTTAAGGCAAGCAGGGTTTTTATCATTCCTGCCGCGCCCGCGCCTGTCAGAAGGTGGCCGACCATCGACTTGACAGATCCGATGGCGCATTGTCCTGATGACCATTTATAACCGTCCCAGAGGGAACAAAGGCTGTTTATTTCTGTGGCATCTCCAACCGGTGTCCCGGCACCGTGGCATTCTATAAGATCTATATCGCGCGGAAACCAGCCAGCAGCTTCATAAGCGCTGCGCATGGCGCGTAACTGTCCTTCGCTGTCCGGCGCAAGAAGATTCCCTCTTATGTCATTGGAAAGACCGATACCGTGAATTAAACCATAAATATTGTCGTTGTCACGCAAAGCATCATCAAGCCTTTTTAAGACAAGTATGCCCACGCCTTCTCCTGCAACGAGACCGTTCGCGCTTTCATCAAAAGGGGCGCAGCGGCCTGAAGGAGAAAGAGCCCTGAGCTGGCTGAACCCAACCTGTGTATAAAGAGATTCCGGTCTTGAAACTCCGCCGGCAACCATGGCATCCGCTCGATGCGAGCGCAGCTCGTCACATGCCAGCTTAACCGCATAAATGGATGATGCGCAGGCAGCATCAAGAGTAAAACTGCCGCCGCCAAGGCCCAGCGCTTCGGATAAAATTGCGGCAGGAAGGCTTGTCACCTTGCCCGCAAGGCATTGATTCCGTGTAAGAGTTTTGTCGCCGGAGGAAGCGGAGTGCCCGAACAGTTTTTCTTCAAAGGATTTGCCCAATATTTCTCTTGTGATTGAAGAAGAGGAATCGGTTGGAAGGGCAATGGCGGCCAGAATCGTTCCAACCCGTTTTTTGTTTAAGGATGATGTTTTGCAATCCGAAAACGCCCTGGCGCCAGCATGAAGAATTATGTGATATAGAGGATCGAGATCTTCTAAAATATTTTTGTCAAAATCGATATCTTTAATATCCGATTCAATGGATTTAAGTATATCAGCGCTTATCAGACATGCCCGTTTTGAATAAGCTTTATCCGGCATTGGAGCCGGATTATACATTGCGTCGGGTTCGATGAACCATCTTTCTTCAGGAACTTCGCAAATTGAATCTACTTTGCTTATAATATTATGCCAGAATGTATCAATGTCAGGCGCTTCGGGAAATATTCCGGCCATCCCGACAACGGCGATTGGAGTTTTTTTTGTCATTCGTATTTTCTATATTCAGCCACAGACACATACGGACAAGCACAGACAAGATAATGAAAGTCAGTGTTTGTCCGCGTTGTGGCTAATAATTAATTTAACCGTGAACTGTGAATAGTTTTATTGAACTTTAGTCAGAGAAGCATCTTCAATAATTACGACAAAAGAATGCATGGAACCAAAATTTTTGTCAATCTCAAGAGTTCCGTGGACAATAACCTCATCGCCAACTTCCGTAGTGTCGAGAGTGCTTACAGTGATATCGTGGGTTTTGGCTTCCGAGCTTCCGGTTCCGTCCTGTATATGTATCCAGTTTTTTCCCATAACACCGGGTAAAAATTTTACGACCTTTGCGCGTACAGTGACTGTTTTTTTCGATAGCTCTTTCTTTTTAGAGTAAACCTCTTCTATGTTATAGGCATCTTTGCCGGTTGCTTTGATTATCTTTATGTCTTTAAAAACTACTTTGGGTTGACTGTCTCCCATGCCATTTGGCGTTGACCCTTGAGGCATACTGCCTGGCATACCAGCAGGCATCATACCTGGCGGCATTTTTCCAGAAGGCATGGTGCCTGCCTGAGCTTTTATTGCCTGATTTTTTGTTGAAGGAACTGCAAACAAGATGATGTCAAATGTCTTATCAAGTGTTTTGCTTTGGAAATTCTTCATTACTATGATATTTGACAGCTCTATTTTTTTTTCAGTCTCAACAGGTGTTTTTGGAATAGCAGCCCAGATATCGCCTGTAGAATCCTTGAGATGGAGATAGGTATAATCTTTTACATCTTGAAATTCTATAATTGTGCCTTTTAATACAGGATTCTGAATGTTCGGAATCTCGAAATTTTCTTTAATTTTTGAAATTGTAATATTATTCTTTGAAACCGCAACTTTATCTGCTACAGAAGATTCGTTTTTGGGTGTTTCTGTTTTATCGCACCCAGGTACAAACATGACAAATCCAAATAGCGCAATTGTTGCAAAAATTCCTGTAAAGATATTTATAAAACGTTCAGTGTTGTTAAAGGTCAAGTTTTCTAACTGCATAATATTTCTCCTTTTTTGATAGTCAAAACACGCGAAAGATGTCCTGTTAATTTGCGTTCGGTCTATTTTCTTAAGATGACAGGCCGCTAATTGTCAAGGGAAAAGGCAATACCTGAAAACAGGTTTAAAAAATAACAGGGGGTACATCTGCGGCAATATTAGCAATTAGCTGCAAGTAATTTGGAAATGATCCATATTTTTTTGATGAATGTAAGTTGCTTATGATAAGTAAATTGTGTTATATCTCCTTTGCGCCTGATCATAATCTATATTGCACAGGGTGCTGTTTACAAAATATAAGTAAATGATTTCGCTGTAAAAATGTTATTTTCAACCCTTACCGTTTTGACATTGCTAAAGATCAAAGGTGCGAAACTGGAGTACAATATTTAAACAACAATATCGACTGGTTCAACCCGCACCACGAATCTTTGGTTTTTTAAAGAGCAACACAAGTCATTCAGATATGGATATTTTACAAAAAAAAGGATTTGATTTTGGTTTTGATCCAAGAGCCTGTAAGAACTGCTTTGGCAGATGTTGTATCGGTAAATCCGGTAATATCTGGGTTAATAAAGAGGAGATTGAAAAAATTGCCGATTTTCTGGATTTATCTGCTGAAGGCTTCATTAAATACTATCTGAGAAAAGTTTACTATAAATATTCCCTGAAAGAACTCAAAATAAACGACAGTTTTCAATGTGTCTTTTTCGATGACAAGAATAAGAATTGCTCAATATACAAAGTAAGACCTACGCAGTGCAGAACATTTCCTTTCTGGGAGTATTTCAAAAATAATACGGAAGAAGTAATCAAAGAATGCCCTGGTATTAAAATACAAAGCTGTCTAAAAGGATGGCCTCGGCCACTTTCTCCAATTAAAGACCCATCAATTGAAACGAGTTCACCGAGATCTGAATAGTTTGATGGTAAAGCATTTTGCGCCTGGCTGCAAAGAGCTTGGAAAACATATTCAAGCTGTTCAAGTCTACGGGAATTGATGATTTCAGAGAAACTACTTTGACTGATTTCTTCATCTTGAGCGATACACTCTTTGGCAAAATCGTCCTCTTTAACCTCTATGTTTTTTGTTCTATTCGACTTTAGTTTTATATAGGAAAAGACTGTTCGATACAACGGAAATACTGCTTAATGCCATTGCGAGTGCCGCAAGAATGGGATGAAGCTGTCTTAAAAAGTCTGGGAAAAAATCAAAAGGCTGCAAAATTCCAGCTGCTACAGGAATTAATATGATGTTGTAACCAAACGCCCAGAAAAGATTCTGTTTTACTGTTGCCATGGTTGCCCTGCTTAACCTGATAGCCCTGGATACACCGGTTAAACTACCGCTTGCAAGAATTACATCCGCTGTCTCGATTGCAACATCGGTACCGGTTCCTATCGCAAAGCCTACATTTGCCTGGGCAAGCGCCGGAGCGTCATTTATCCCGTCTCCAACCATTCCAACTTTCTTTTTCCTGTCCTGAAGTTCTTTGATTTTCGATGATTTTTCTTCAGGGCGAACTTCTGCAAAAATTTCATCAATATTTACTTCAGAGGCAATGGCTCTTGCAGTCTGTATGTTATCTCCAGTCAGCATCACAACATCAATGTTCTGATCATGAATATGATCTATCGCTGCTTTTGATTCCGGCTTTAAGGTGTCTGATACGGAAATTAGTCCGTACAGTTCATTTGTCTGTACAACAGCCATAACAGTTTTGCCTTCAGATTGAAGCCTTCTGATTTTTTCCTGGGCTTTATCAATGTTTACTCCCATTTCCAGAAACCAGCCGGGTTTTCCAACCATCACGGACTTGCCATTGATTTTTGCCTCAACTCCAAGCCCGCCAACTGCCTTAAATTCTTCAGGGTTCAAAAGTTCAACCCCTCTGTTTGCTGCTTCATTAACTATAGACTTTCCAATCGGGTGTTCAGAGCCTTTTTCAACCGAAGCGCCTATTTTCAGCAAGTGGCTCTCAGTTTTACAGGCTGGATCAAAAGGTATGATATCAACTACTGCCGGCTTTCCTTGTGTTATGGTTCCGGTTTTGTCCAGCACAATCGTATCCAGCCTGGTGGCTGTTTCAAGGGCCTCGCTGTTTTTAAACAGGATGCCGTTTTCAGCTCCTTTACCGGTACCCGCCATTATTGCCGTTGGTGTTGCAAGACCAAGAGCGCATGGACATGCAACTACAAGCACTGCCACAAGTCTTATCATTGCAGGTACGAATTCACCTGCTAAAAACCACCATAGGGCAAAGGTTGCAATTGCAACAGCAATAACAGATGGAACAAATATTGCCGCCACCCTGTCTGCAATAGCCTGGATCGTGGCCTTGCTTCCCTGGGCCTCCTGAACCAGCCGAATAATGTGTGCCAGCGCGGTTTCGTTGCCGACACGGGTCGCCCTGAACTTTAACAGACCTTGCTTGTTTATCGTACCCCCTACGACTTCATCACCATTGCGCTTATCAACCGGCAAAGGTTCACCGGTGAGCATTGACTCGTCAACAGCAGATTCTCCTTCAAGCACAATTCCGTCAACCGGAATTCGTTCACCGGGACGGACAACAACAGTGTCATTCAAACCAACCTCTGTTATCGGTATTTCCTTTTCCTTATCATCTTCAACTATTGTTGCGGTTTTTGGCCTGAGGCCCATAAGTTTGCGGATTGCGCCGCCGGTTCTGCCTTTTGTACGCGATTCCAGCATTTTCCCCAGCTTTATAAGGGTAATGATTATTGCGGATGTTTCAAAATATACATGTTGTCCTAAAACCGGAAAGATGAGAAGCGCAAAAGAATAAAAGTATGCAACAGATGAACCCATTGCAACAAGTACATCCATATTCGCACTCTTGTTTTTGAGGCTTTTAAAGCCCCCGATATAATAGTCCCACCCTGTATAGAACTGTACAGGTGTTGCCAATGCCCAGAAAAACCAGTTGACCCAAGGCGCATGGCTCCACATTCCAATTATACTAAAATCCCTTCCCATGCTGAAAAGAAAAAGCGGAAGGGCAAACACAACTCCTATGGCAAACTTGCGTGTCTGGTCTTTAATTTCAGCATTACGGGCAATCTGTCCCGCATCTTCATCCGTATGATCATCATCAGGTGGTATTGCATCGTAACCGGCTTTTTTTATTGCTGAAATAATTTCATTAAGACTTGAAATTGAAGGAACATATTCAATTTGAACCCGCTCGGTGGCAAAGTTTGCTGAAGCATTAATAACTCCCAAAACTTTTTTGTTTAATGTCCTCTCAATATTCATGGCACAATTCGCGCATGTCATTCCTGTAACCGGCATTTTAACCTTTGCAGTTGCAACACCGTAGCCTGAACCCTGAATTTTTTCCACGATATTCCCGATGAGAATCTTTTTGTGATCAAAATCTACCACGGCCTGTTCAGAGGCAAAATTGATGTTTACTTCATCAACGCCTTCAAGTTTTTTCAATGCCCTTTCAATATTCATGGCACAGTTCGCGCATGTCATCCCGGTAACAGGTATTGTTATTTTATTCTCAGCCATTTTATTCTGCCCTTATTCTGAAGGATAATCAATCTCTGTCAACTTATCCTTTATTGTTTCCACGGTAGCAGGGTTTTCCCATTCAACTGTTATGCTTTTGCTTTCAGGGTCACCTTCCACAGTTTTTACTCCTTTCAGTTCGGTCAGTTCGTTTTTTATAGACATAACACAGTGGCCGCATGATATATCAGGTACTGAAAATGTCTGTTTTTTCATATTATCCTCCTTTTAAACACAAAAACATCCACCGGTTATTTCAATCCCTGCTCTTTGTGTTTCGTCGCGATGGTTTCAGCCAAATTCTCAAGAGCTTTAAAATCAGCCTCTGACGGTAAGCCTTTGGCAAGAACAGGTTCGATAATTTCTACTTTAAGATTAGGAATCATTCCTGCCAATATTTCTACAGTCTTACCTCCCCACCCGTAGGAACCGATAATGGACAGGAATTTGGCTTTAGGACGTAATGCGTTAGCCAGAAAGGCACCATAAACGACATTGGGATGAGGACCTGCAAGAACCGTTGGAGTGCCGATAACTATTGTTCCGGCATCAACGAGAGCCATTGCCAGTTTTCCTATGTCTGTCTTGGCCAAATTAAACTGCTCGACGCTAACGCCATTCTCCACAAGCGATGAAATAAAAAAATCAACCATTTGCTTGGTGCTATTATGCATTGAAATGTAAGGTAAGACTACCAGGTTCTTTGATGGCTCATTTATCCAATCTTTATGGGCATCGATGATAAAGGATGGTCGTGGATAAATAGGCCCGTGACTTGGGGCTATTATAGCTATGTCGTAAGACGCAATTTTTTCCAGGTTTTTCTTGATCATCTTTCGGAAGGGCATCATAATTTCGGCATAGTAGCGTTTTGCTGCCTCGTAAACACGTGCTTCGTCGGTAGCATAGAGATTAGTTGTTGCCATGTGAGAGCCAAAAAAATCACAGCTGAACAAAATTTTATCTTCTTTCAAATAGGCTACCATTGTTTCGGGCCAGTGTACCCAGGGAGTGTGTATGAATTTCAGCGTCTTGTCCCCTAAAGAGAGTGTTTCACCGTCACTGACAGTGATAAAAGATTCCTCGGGTATACGGAGTAGATCCATAAGCATCCCTTTTGCTTTAGGGCTGGAAATTAATTTTGCATCAGGGTAGCGGGAGAGTACATGGGGAATGCTGCCAGAATGGTCTTGTTCCGCATGAAGTGAAACTATGTAATCGAGTTTAGAAACATTCTCAAGCTGTGTCAGCAGTTCATCAACCATAAGTGGATCAACAGTATCAATCAAAACAGTTTTCTCGCTACCTTCAATAAAAAAGGCATTGTAACTTGTTCCATCCGGAAGAGGGATAAGAGCGTCGAAGAGACGTCTGTCCCAATCCAGATAACCCATCCAGTAAATCTTGTCTTTAAGTTTCCTCGGTTTCATAATACCTCCTTTATTAGCTTTTCCGATGTTTCAAGTATTTCCCTCATTTTTTGTCTTCTAACATAATCAAGAATAAAAAGGACAGGATAAAAATCGGTGTTTTAGGGAACAGCGAACCCATACTTCAGTGGGTGGAAGTGAACGGGCGGTTCCAAACAGTTCTTTTTTAGATGCTGTAAGCCGCTTTCTTGCATCAAGTCTCTTTGTTTCTGCAAGTTGATAAAGCTGGAGCGCAGAACGTTTTCTTCAATTTTTCATATTGACAATATGTCTGTAAGGGCTATAAATGCTTTAAAATTACTGGGTTTTTGCAGATATTTTATATGAAATGTTGATTAGCAGTTGAAGAAGGAGACAAGGTCTCAAGGAGAATATTTATGCCATTATTTGATTTTTTATGTCTGGACTGCGGAAAACAAAGCGAAATACTCATAACCGATTCAGGGGATACAGGAATGGGGCCAAGTCTACGTTTGACCCATGTTGTTAATTAGTCAAGATTCAAGCCGGTATAGAAGTTTAAGAATAAAGATAAAAAAATCAGAAGAAATATTGAAATAAGAGAAAATAGATTACTCATGGGTCAAACGTAAACTTAACCACTTATCTATCCTGATGCAGAATCACAGCTTTACAATCCCCATAGATAATGGTAGGTAATCAGTTGCTGATCGGGGCGGCACAGTCCAACAAGGTTTTATCCATCATCCCGCTGATTAAACGTATCGTCCGAGCTTTTCAAACTGTTTCTGCTAAACTGGGCTTTCCAGTATTCTTGTCCTGCGGGATAAAGGATAAAACTCTATACGTTATTCAAAAATATCTCAAAGAGGCAATGATTTATTTAAATTAATTTATGAAATCAACGGCAATAGAAACTGTTCGAATTGATAAATGGTTGTGGGCGGTGCGTATTTGTAAAACCCGTCAAATTGCTACAGACTTTTGTAAACGTCAGAAAGTAAAAATTAATAATATGGTTGTCAAACCGTCACGGGAAGTGCAAGTTAATTCAGTTGTAACAGTTCGCCGTGATGGAATTGATTGGCAGTATAAAGTTTTGAAATGTATTGAAAAACGTACCGGTGCGAAAATTGCTGTGACGTGTAAAGAAGATTTAACGCCTGCCGAAGAAAAATCTAAATTGGAATCTGCGAAATCGATGTGGATTTCGCGACGAGAAAAAGGAGCCGGTCGACCCACAAAAAAAGAACGCCGCACGCTTGAACGCGTAATGACAGAAAGTCAATAAAAAAGGAATGGGGATGTCCTGTGCTGAACAAATAAAAGCCCTCTTCGCAGCAAATCCCTTATCGGTCGCTTGTCTTTAGGATAAATGTATCCTTCAGGCAAAATGTTTAATCGTCTCATATGCGCCAGCCAAAACGCGTCTCATTTGTCATCTGTATGTTGATTTCACGACTACACCTTGCAGTGTATCCTTAAACGGTTCCAGCGCCATCAAAACTCTATCCAATTCGTTTGGTATCCTTTTCCCATAAAGTCTCTGATCTTGCTCATTGATAATACCGATGTAATTATTACTTGAATGCAAATCGATTCCAGCGTATGTTTCCATTAGCCATTTATATGATTATCAAGTCTACGTTTGACCCTTGTTATTAATTAGTCAAGATTCAAGGGGGCATAGAAGTTTAACAACATATATCTTACAAACCAATCCAGCAGCCGCTGATTCTCCACCGGGGATATAGGATTGTCCCCTAAATTTTTGGATGAAATGATTCTGCTTACAGATGGAAGTGTGAATACTCACACAAATATTGGATATGGGGCTTATCTGTCTGTGTCTGAACGTGGACTTACGGTGGATTCGTTGAAGGCTCGTGTGAAAGTGAAGCGATTCGAGCATACGTCTTCAGCAAAGCTGGAATTGCAGACTTTATTATGGGCGCTTAGCGATATTAAAGCATTGTGTAGTAAGGTGACTGTGTATACTGATTCTCAAAACATCATGGGTTTACAGGAAAGACGTGACCGGTTGGAAAAAAATGATTATTTTTCAAAAAAAAATAAGCGTCTCAATAATTATGAGCTGTATCAGGAGTTTTATAGAGTGACCGATCAGTTGGATTGTAAATTTGTTAAGGTGCGTGGGCACCAGTCATCGAAACAAAAAGACGATATTGACAGACTTTTTACACTTGTGGATAGAGCTTCAAGGAATGCACTGAGAGAAAATAATCGGTGAGCTTACCCATTCCAAGGGAAAAATAAAACCAGACATCTTTCGGGACCAGAGATAGAAGAAAGCTTTGTCCGAAAGAAAGTTAAAAAAGGTTTCACATATGGAAACAGGAACTATCAGCGAATACCTCAAATTCTTTGTCGCCCTGTTGGCCATTGTTAACCCGGTGGGAGTCATTCCGATTTTCATTAACCTGACAGCGGATAAGGCTGAAGGGGTCCGCAACAAAAACGGCTTCATGGTTTCTATCTCCATGGCTGCATGCCAGAATAAGCCGTGTCAAGCAAACAAAAGAAGAGGGACTTGACTCTGCTGAACGCGACAGCGTGGTCGTGGTACCCATGAGCACTGGACCCGGAGCGATCAGTACCGTTATCCTCTACGCCCAGCGCTATACATCAGTCACGCACTATCTTTATCTGCTGGGTATCATATTGCTCATGGTATGTCTGACCTTCTTTTCGTTTAGACTTGCCCCTGCCATTGCCCGTTTGCTTGGCAAAACAGGCATCAACGTGGTAACCAGGCTTATGGGTTTGATTATGGCCGCGGTGGGCGTGGAGTTCATTGCTAATGGCCTCAAGCAGCTTTTCCCAGTGCTTGGCGGATAAGACCAGAAAGCATAAGGGCCAAAACAGGAGCGTTCCTTTGGAGCTAATACTCAGCGATTTGCAAATTCCCATTGAAAAGGACGGGATAGATGAATACATAAAAGCCGCTGCCCAACAGATGGAAATCGGGGCAGGGGAGATAACCATCGCGAAAATTCTGAGTAAATCCCTTGATGCATGCAGTAAAGAACAGTTTTATTACAAAATCTCACTAATTATCACGACTCCTGACAACTTTCAAAACAAGCAAAACTTTCCGGTCTACAGCGAACCTGTAAAAGCAAACAGGAAAACAACAAACATTAAAGGCAGGCCTGTCATAGTAGGTTTCGGTCCGGCCGGCATGTTTGCTGCTCTTGAACTTATTGATTACGGGCTTAAACCTTTAATATTTGAAAGAGGTAAAAAGATAGAAGAACGCTCCGTTGATGTTCAAAAATTTATAAAAGAAAGGAAGCTAAACCCTGAGTCAAATATCCAATTTGGCGAGGGTGGTGCCGGTTCATACTCTGACGGGAAGCTGTTTTCCAGAAGAAATAATAATTCGAGCTATGCAAATCGGGTGTTAAAGACTTTTATTAAATTTGGTGCGCCCGAAGAAATAGGATATATCAGCAAGCCCCATTTAGGAACTGATGTGTTGTGCGCAATAGTTCGTAATATAAGGAGCTATATCCTGGAAAGAGGCGGCGAGATAAATTATGGCTCAAAAATGACGGACATCCTGATGTCAGAAGGTAAGGCATCAGGGATTATAATAAATGGCGAGAAGGAATATCTTTCTTCAAGTATCTACATTGCCTTGGGACATTCTGCGCGCGATACTTTTGAGATGATGTATGAAAAAGGTGTTGCTGTTGAGCAGAGGCCGATTTCTGTTGGTGTGAGAATTGAGCATCCTGCTGAAACTATTAATCTTATGCGATATGGCGATAAATATAAGGATTTTCCCGGCTTAGGCGCTGCCACATATTCTTTGAATTATACCAATCGAAAAATTCGGAGGGGGGTTTATACCTTCTGCATGTGTCCTGGTGGTGAGGTAATTAATGCTTCATCTAATCAAGGCATGCTGGTTTTAAACGGGATGAGCTACTCACGCAGGTCATCAGCATTTTCAAACGCAGCGCTGGTTGTAAGCTGTCATCCGGATGATTATAAATCAACCGATCCATTGGCTGGTTTAGAGTTCCAAAAGGATATTGAGCGAAAGGCCTTTAACGCGGGAGGAGGAAGATGGGAAGCTCCCGCGCAAAATTTGATGGATTTTTTAGGCAAGAGCAG
>JAFCZU010000498.1 GCA_019314185.1 Deltaproteobacteria bacterium
GTGGTGATAAGATTGTTGATTATGTGCTTGATTTCTTTGGAGAGAAATTAGAGCAAAAAGGTATATCACTTGAAACTTCACCTGCGTTTCGAAGTTTTTCCGTTTTCGAGCAATCTTCACGTATCTATCCGGTATTCATCAATTTGATAAATAATGCAAGTTACTGGGTCGGCTTATCACAGAATAGTAAGAAAAAAATTATGCTCAATGTGGTGGATAATAAAGTGGTCATCTCGGATAATGGGCCTGGGGTTGAAGAAGAAGATCTCAAACACCTTTTTTCTTTGTTTTTTACGCGTAAAGTGCGTGGAGGACGGGGGGTCGGACTGTATCTCTGTCGCGCTAACCTGGCTGCCGGCAGCCATACGATTCAATATGTTACGGATAAAAGTCTAAAGAAACTTCCCGGTGCGAATTTCGTCATTGATTTCAAAGGAGCCAAGTATGTCTGAAAATGCGGCGGAGGCAGGAATCGCATACAGCGATTTGGTCAAGGAGGTTTATATTGATCCCATCCGTACAGTTATCGTTATTGATGATGAGTTCCCATCGCTTGATGGAATGATCGCAAAAGAATTGGGAGATGAACAGCCTTGGGCCGGGGATGAGGCAAATGTTCGGAACGTAAAAGAAATTCTTAATTTTTGTAGAAGTAAGGAAAAACCATGGCTGGTTGACGTTCATGACGGGAAAAAGGTTGCAGTTAATCAGGATGCCGGTATTGCGCCTTACTTGCACCACAGTGATTTGGTAATTCTTGATTATCATTTGGATGGCGATGAGGGCAGTGGGGAAAAAGCCATTAAGATACTCAGAAAGTTGGCCGAAAATAATCACTTCAACATGGTCGTAGTTTATACAAAAGCTTATGGAGAGCCTGGTGGTGATGTTGATCGTGTTGTTCGAGAAATCTCCTTGGGGTTGTCGAGCCCGGATAACTCGTTCGAACTTCCTGATAAAACAGTCCAGGCACTTAAGGATGGTATCGAAGAATGGGAGATTGAGGATGAGGAGATCTATACGAAGCTCAAATCAGAGGTAACTGAGCAGACATATTTAGCAGTACGTTCAGCAGGCAGTGATTGCCGAAAAGCCCTCAGGTTGCCTGAATGTAAAGTTATACTGGAATTGTATAAAGCACGGCCAAAGACTGTGAAGATTGCCCTAAAAGACCTTCTTCAATGGTTACTTAATAAAAAAGAAAAAGAAATCAAAGATCAGTTATCCCCTGTTCCCCTCGGAAATGTAACGTTATCTGCTCCGGGTGGAGAGACAAATTGGATTAGAACAAATCTCCTTTTCGTCTCCGTTGTCAGCAAAAGCAAGCAGCCGCAGGAAATTCCGGACAAACTATTACAGGCTTTGAATGAATGGTGTCCAAGGCCCCATCGCTTACTCATGGCTAAAATGCGTTCATTAATTGATGAACGCGGCGTAGTGGCGGAAACTGAAGTGTTAAGTAACAACTTTATTCAGACCGGTTGGTTGCTGGATCTTTTGGATACGCATAATCAGGACCCAATGGCGGCAATCAGTAAAACGATAAACCGCCATTGGGAAGCTTTGGGTGATGTTTTGGCAACAGATATCGTTGAATTCAGTGGACAGTTAATTAAATATATTGCCGGACAAGATCGAGAAAAAATTATGAAAACACATAATCTATTGAATCTTGCCGGCGAAGCCAAGAATATTTCTAAGCATTTTAACTGTTATGTGAACACTAAGCCTATCGAAGGTTTTCATCTCACAACTGGTCATGTTTTGGAGTTTATAAAGCCAGGAGAAAAAAATGAATATGGAGTATGCCTGTCTCCCGCATGTGATATGGTTCCTGGTCAAAAAACCTCCGGGTGGTTTGGGCGGTTGGGGGATTACATCCCTTTCATAATGGTTTTCCTCTCTGAAGTATCCGACAAAACTGCTTTGGCAAATATCGATCAGAATATATTTCTTTTTCTCAACATTTCAGATGATATCAGGACATTCGCCTTCAACCCTAACGGTGATGTAAAGTCAAATCCTAGTTGGGAGCAGATGTTTGCTGAAAATAAAGGTGTATTGATAGGAGTAAATAAGGAGCTGGTTATCAGAAGGCTTTGTAGCGATCCCCAAAATTTAAAAATTGAATCAATCAAAGCGAAGATTATTGCCCAGCTTCGATATGAATACGCTCTAAATCTGCTCCAACGACTTGGCGTGTCGCTAACCAGAGTTGGTCTGGATTTCAGGAATATTCTGCACGAAGGGAGAAAACCATAAAAAGCTGATGGATAAAATTTCTCGCAAACAGCGAGCCGAAAATATGGCTGCAGTTAGTGGAAAAAATACTTCACCGGAATTACGTGTGCGCCGCATACTTCACTCAATGGGTTATAGGTTTCGACTGCACAGAAAAGATCTTCCGGGAAAACCTGATATCGTTCTTCCGAAATATCGACTTTGTATATTCGTAAATGGTTGCTTTTGGCATCAGCATCCTGGCTGCAAAAGAGCGACTATTCCCGAAACCAGAAAAGAATTTTGGGAAAAAAAGTTTTGTCAGAATAAAAAAAGGGATGAGCTTTCATTAATAGAGCTAAGCAAACTTGGTTGGCAAGTCTGTACCATATGGGAATGCGAGACAAAAAATCCTGATACACTTGCCATGATAATCTCAAGATATTTAAAAATTGTTAAAAAG
>JAFCZU010000499.1 GCA_019314185.1 Deltaproteobacteria bacterium
GGGTTGGGGCTATCAGTTAAATCTTTGACTATATCTACAATACTAAAATACCATTCATCATTATGCCAGATTTTTCTTATTTGAGTATCCTGAAAAACGACGATTTTGTTATCCCCTGTCAACGTTCCACCACCCGCACCCACGGATGCGCCTGTATCTGCCGGATGCGCCCCTGGATTTCAATTTCACTACTCATTTCTCTGAATAACCTCTTTTATAATGCCAGCCACATCATCTGGATGCGTAGAAACAGCCGAGTGCCATATCCCAAATCCCCCATGCTGATTGACTGCTTCGACCCATTCTTTTAAAAATTCACGTTTTGTTTTATCCTGTTGTGTTTCCTGTCCTTTTGTTTCAAGAATAAGCATATGGCCTGTCTTCAATCTGATGAGAAAATCCGGACGGTACTTCCGAACCACACCTTTGAAAATATAAAGTATGTCAAATCCAAGGTGATCATTCTTTACCCATGCTTCAACATCGGCATTATGTTCCAGTTCGAAAGCTTCAGTTGCTTCCCATGTGCTGTCATAAACGCAATGGTTGATATGTGACTGACTTATTAATGGGTTCACATGGCTTTCCAGTGTACCAGGTTCTCATGTCTGTGGTAGAACGAATAGGTTTATCACTATCGAAGACGGGCTCAATATGTTCTGTATTTTCAAATCGAATGGCTTCCCATATATGCTGAACTACTTTATTCATATTGAGGGTTAAGAGGATACGTTTTTTCATATCATTTTCATTAAAAAATGCCGGGACTATTTGGATTTTCTCAGAGCTGATATATTTTTCAACCAGTTGTATGAGTTGGGCCAGAAGAAACTCTTTATTCCCTTTCCAGGTGGGTTTCATCTGGTCGTAAACGTCCCTTGCAGTCTCAAAAATAACCTTTTGCATTCTGAATTGTATGCCAAGATCTTCCAGGTTGATCTCAGATATCTTTGTAAAATCGGGTTTCCCTTCAACAACTGGAGCCAGTTCTGCCAGTGTAGCGGTATCTGCTACGTTTAATTCCAGCGGACGAACTGAGTCCATATCCAACGTCAAAGTTGGTCTGTAGATATGATCTATCCTGATGATATTAGGCCAGCTAATTTTAAACTGTTGCCTGTCTACAACTGGTTCTATCCTTGTTTTAGGTGTAGGCGGTGGTGGTGGAGGGCCATCTTGTGATTCGTGAGGAAGAAATGTGAAAGGAATCCCGAAGATATTGACATATTCGGCATCGAATAAGCCGGTTTCAGGATTAATCTCGTACGTTGTCCTTCGCAATCCTCTTCCTACAACCTGTTCACACAATAATTGGCTTGAAAAAGCCCGAAGACCCATGATATGGGTTACAGTTTTTGCATCCCATCCTTCTGAAAGCATTCCCACAGATATTACATTCTGGATTTGCTCGCCCGCTTTTCCAACTTGACCGACTGTATCAACTGTTTGTCTTAGAAGTTCTGCCAAATCCTTTTTCGATAGTTTACGTGTGGATTCATCATTTTCTTCTCCGTCTTTCGCACTATCAAATGAAATTGGTTCTTCTTTGGACTCTGCCATATCAAGGACTTTAGAATCAATATGAATGGTTTTCTCTGGGACACTTAATTCATCGATTCGGATTTTCTTATGCTCAAATGCGTATTTAATGCGTGCAGCCGTTTCTGTCCGGTTGGCAACAGAAATCATGACTGGTGGTGTCTGAAATCCTATTTCATTCCAGGATTTTACTGCTTCAAGCCAGTCTTTACCCAGGAGATAATAACCATTGATAATTAAATCCGGAAGAGGCTCATGCTCCTCTGCCTTACGATTAATATCATCTTTAACCTCAGGGTCATTATAGATATGATAAAGGCGTGATTTATATTCGGGTGTAAGTCTGCCATCATCCCGAATTACGACTCTTGGCGTTTTAACCAATCCAGATTCAATTGCATCGTTCAATCCAAAATCGCTTACAATCCAATCAAACAATGCTTCCTCTGAACTCTTTTTGCCGGATGGAGCAAATGGAGTTGCAGAAAAATCATAACAGCTTGAGATTCCCCTTACTTGATGAATCCTATCCAGACCACCAACCCATTTGGTGGCCTCTTCTATCTCATCTTTTTTCAAGCCTTTAACCTTTGATTCAGCAGGGATGCGCCAGGCGTGGTGTGCTTCGTCATTAATTACGACAATATTGCGGGCGTTTGCCATCTCTCCAAGAACTTCACGCACATAAGCCTCATTGCTCTTTGCTCCCCGTTTATCCACACTTTTCTTTTTAGCAATCTTCACTTCGGTTTCCCAGTTCAGTGTATGCCAGTTGTGAATGAGGACTTTTCCCTGCCGCAATTTTTCGATCAGACCCGGAGGTACAATATTGAACTCATCATAATAATTCCCATCTGCTGATGGCATTAAAACCTGAAGCCGGTTTTTTACAGTAAGGCCGGGGGCAACAATAAAAAAGTATTTTGAAAAACGAGTATCCTGGCGGTAAGTTACCTTGTTCAATATCTGCCATGCGATTAGCTGTGCCATCACTATTGTTTTTCCTGAACCGGTAGCCATTTTCGAACATAGGCGTTTAAATGCTCCGCCATCGGATGGTATTTCCATACCCACTTTTTCTGCATCAGGTGCTTCTGTAAGCCATATCAATGTTTCAATCGCTTCAAGCTGACAGAAAAAGAACTGCCGGTATTCCCGTTCTTCTTGGTTGTACCAGTGTTCCAGCAGCCGTTTAGTGATTCCGGTGACACCAGGGTATCCAGCTTCCCGCCAGGCTTTCACCCGGAGCCGTATTTTATTTACTAAAGGTATGGGGATAAATTCACCTGGATCATCAAATGATTTCGAGCTTTCAGATGCCACGATATACCCTGCCGGACGTCTACCATCTTTAAGAGTGAATAATCGATTTTCACGTTCATAGCTCCAGTACTGGTTTGGTTCTTCGTACGGAGAATTGATGATGAGCTTGTCGATAGTGGATTTCATGTTTCATCTTCTGGTGGTATGATTTTTTCAAGTGATATGATCAGTTCTGGTAGATCATTCTGGACAGTATCCCAGACTTCATCCAGGTCAACCCTGTCATAGGCATGTATCAAGATATCCCGCATTTTTGCCATTTTTGACCA
>JAFCZU010000500.1 GCA_019314185.1 Deltaproteobacteria bacterium
TGGCTTTAATAGAAATCTCTACTCGCAAACGCAATAAGTTGGGGGTAACTACAGATTTAGACCCCATTTAACATCTTGTTATTATTAATTTAAATAAGTGTTGAACAGGCTCAAATTGGACAAGATGGTATTTACCGGCTGAAAGAGAGACGAACCATATTGCTTTTATCGTCGGTAAATTTGCTATCGATTAGCATTCAATTCAAAAATCCACTATGAATGACCCCCCAAAAAAAATATCTTTTTTTACACCTTCGATTACTGATATTATTTTTATTTCTATTTTCCTTTACCTTTCATTTTCCGTCGGCAGGGGGCTTTTGAATGATGGCGATACCGGCTATCATATACGTGCAGGAGAATACATAATAGACACCCTCTCAATCCCCAAGGAGGACATTTTTTCTTTTCATACCCCACTTCTTGCCTGGACAGCTCATGAGTGGCTTTCAGAGATAATCATGGCGATGGTTCACAGGTCGTTTGGTCTTACCGGAATTGTTATTTTTTTCTCATTTATAATTTCTCTGGTCTATTATTTGCTGTTTAAAATTCTTCGGAAGAACAACAATGATATCCTTATTACTGCCTTTATTGTTATACTCGTCCTGGGGGCTTCAAAGATACACTGGTTGGCCAGACCGCACATCTTTTCATTACTGTTGATGGTAATCTGGTATTATCTTCTTGATGAATATCAATATAATCATAAGAACTATCTATATTTTTTCCCTCCTATAATACTGGTCTGGGTCAATCTGCATGGGGGGTTCCTTGCCGGATTTATTTTGATAGGTGTTTACCTGTTTGGTAACACGGTTAAATTTATTACTTCAAAAGATTCAGAAAAAGATAATTATAAAAAAAAGGTGAGACTGCTCGGCCTGACAACCATTGCATGCTTTTTAGTTTGCCTGATAAACCCATATGGTTATCGTATCCTGCTGTTTCCTTTCAATTTGGTTTCAAATCAGTTTATCATGGATAATGTTACGGAGTTTATGTCGCCAAATTTTCACCGAATCTCTATCAAGCCTTTCGAATTTATTCTGCTTTTAATATATGTCGTACTGGCTTTTTCAAAGAAACGGTTGAACATCATTGAACTTGTAATGATACTTCTGTTTACCCATATGTCTTTTTATTCAGCGAGGTATATACCGCTTTTTGCTATCATTGCAGCGCCAATTTTATTAAGACAATTAAGGCCGATATTGGAAAAATCGGATGGAAAAATCGCAAAATTTATTAAAAAAAGGTCAGACAATGTTTCTGAAATAGATGCATCTACAAGAGGGTATTTGTGGCCGGTTGCAGCCGTTATATTGGTTATTGTATTGGCAATGGGCGGTAAAATAGATTTTAAATTTAATGAAGAGACCAAGCCGGTTGCAGCCGTGGAATTTTTGAAAAAAGAGAATATTCAGGGGAATATGTTTGATAATGATGAATTCGGAGACTATATTATCTATGCAGCATGGCCACAATACAGGGTCTTTTTTGACGGCAGATCAGACATGTATGGTACAGAAAGATTAAAAGAATACTTAAAGGTAGCAAGAGTAAAGCAGGGCTGGGATGAAGTTTTGAAAAAACACAATATTGACTGGATTATATATAATGCGAATTCACCGTTATCGATGTTTCTTATGGAAAGAGATGACTGGAAGCTGATATATGCGGATAAGGTGGCCAATATATTTGTGAAAGATATCCCGGAGTATCAGTATTTGATAGAGAAATATCCGGATGTGGAACTGATTATACCTGAAGACGAAGAAAACACATAATAATTAGACAGGATTTACTGGATATTCAGGATATTGAAAATTTTGCCTTTCCTGAAGAAAGGCAAAAAGCTTACCCCTCTCCGAGGAAAGATTTTATTGGTAGACGAATCGTGACATGGAGTTTTTTCAAATTGTTAGGAATGAATGGGGAAATATACGCATATTTAGTTCCATATGTTACAGATAAAAAAGAATATTTTCTTAAAACGATTATTCCCGGTAGAAAGGCGACCAAAAAATACCTTGGAGAAGAAAATGGTTAAAAAACAAAAAAAGATAGTCCTTGATGAATACGAGAAAGAAATTTTGGAGGCATATGAAAATGGCATGCTAAAACCGTCGAAATCGCAGGCCGATTATCAAAAAATAGCTCGTAATACAATGAAAAAGAACCGTAAGATTAACATAAGAATTTCGGAAAATGACCTTTCTGTCAGCGCCAGTATGAAAGTTTATATTCTTCGACGGTTTGAAATTACCAATTTATTTGCTTAGATTTTCTTCCATATTTTCTTCCAAAGATTCTATTTATAAAATTTCTCTTCCATTTTCTTCATTCCGACTTTTCTTCGTTTTGACTTAAATAATTCGGTTTTTTTTCTTATTGTATCCCCACGGAGGTACGATAGCCATGGGGTTCATAAAAAAGAAAAAATGTAAACATTGCAGACAATTATTCCTTCCCGATCCACGCAACGCCAAGCGCCAGAAATATTGTTTTAAACCAGACTGCCGCAAGGCCAGCAAAAAGGACAGCCAGCGCCGCTGGCTACGCAAACCGAAGAACTGCGACTACTTCCGCGGCCATGAAAACGTTAGCCGGGTCCAACAGTGGAGGAAAGACAATCCGGGATACTGGAAAAAAACCAAAAATGCGTTACAAGATT
>JAFCZU010000102.1 GCA_019314185.1 Deltaproteobacteria bacterium
GGGGGGGTCTATTTTGTCAAGACAAAGGCAAACGACATAGGTGCAGGAACAAGAGGAATAACACTAACCGGAAAATCAACCGGCAAGAGCAGTTATGCCTCTGAGTTTTATGAGAATAAAGCTGAAGTTAAAACAAGGTCTGCGAAATAATTTTGAAATAAAAAGAGCAGATTCTTGTGAATTTAGCCACGCATGGTGCGGTACTAAAGAAATTAATCTGGATCTCAATAAATAAAAGGAGGGTTATTTAAAATGAAGAGGAGCTATTTAATTAGCCTGAATTATACAATTATGCCAGTTCGAAAAGTGTCCTGGTAAGTCTAAACATATAAAAGCTCATCCTACGGAGCGGTGTTTGTACTGTATGGCGCGGGATGAAAGATGCATTACTGTAACAATCCCAGAATCGAGTGGAAAAGCGTGGAGGCGCAATATGCATAAAACAAGTTTTGCTTTGAGGATACTGATAGCGGTTTTTGCTGTCCTGGTAATTTCAAGCCCTGTAATGGCCTACGAAAAGCCGGAGATTTTCGTGCAGATGGGGCATTCAGATCAAGTAAATACGATGGTTCTTTCTGAAGATAGCAGCTATTTGGTTACCGGAAGTGGCGATAAAACAGTAAAACTATGGGATGCAGGTTCTGGTAGTGAGATAAGGACATTTACATGGCGCTCAGATAATAATGAATATAACTATATTGCATCTGTTGGCATTTCAAATGATGGGAGATATGTCCTCGCAGGCGATAGAAAAGGCACTGTTAAAATATGGGACTCTATTAGCGGCAAAGAGATAAGAAGTTATAAAAAACATTCCACGGGTGTTAGTTTTGTTAGAATCTCTTCTGACAAAAGGAGTGTTATATCAATAGGATTCAAATTAAAAGTGTGGGATACCTTTACGGGGAAAGATATAAAGAGCATAGATGATATTGGAGTCGTTAATTTTTCTCCTGCTAATAATTACGTGCTTTCCGGTAGTGAATATGGCCCTGCTAAGAATACATATACAGTCTATGATATTGCAACGTTAAAAAAGATTTACTCATTTAAAGCTAAATTTGAATCTTATCCACCAAGCTCTGTAGCTTTTTCTCAGGACGGCAGATATTGCTTAATGTCTAATAGCGATTATATCAAGGATACTATCAAGGAAAAATTTACGATAGAGCTGTGGGATATGGAGACAGGCAGGAAGGTTTATGCAATCGAAATGGATAAAAGAGTAAGGAATGTAGCTATATCGCCAGACGGAAAGTATGGCTTAGCTGCCGGAGACAAACTACTTCTTTTCGATATAAAAACAGGTAAATCTCTGAAGAAAATTACGGACAAACAAACCTATTTTGCCCTCTTTTCTCCAGATGGCAGACGTATCATTTATTCAGAATTCTTCAGCTCGTCACCAACTCTATATGATGTTTCTACAAGCAAGATTATACGAAAATTTGTTAGTCGCGCTGGAGTGCCAATCCATGGAATAGATATTTCAGCTGATGGGAAACTTGCTTTTTCAGGTGGCAATGATAATATCTTAAGGTTATGGGATATTCACGCGGGCAGACTAATCAAAACGATGAAGGGTGATTCGCAGGATGAAACATTAAATTGTATAAATACGGTAGCTATTTCACCAAATGCTAAATATGGAGCAACAGGGGGGTACCATGTATTTAAACTCTGGGATTTATCTACGGGCAAAAACATTAAAACATGGGATTTAAATAATATCGAGGGAGAATATCTGGAGCCGACTGTAGTTACGTCAATATCTTTTTCTTCAGATAATAGATATGTTGCATTGTCCCAGGGTGTTGGCTACATCATAGTCATAGAAGTTGAAAGTGGTAATATCAAAGTAAAATTAAAAGGAAGCCCAACTGATTGTCCTCTTTCATTTAGCCCTGATGGAAAATATTTGATTCATTCAATTGCCAATCGCTCTTCGTCTTCGAAAACCCTGGGACCAGGAAAAACAATTGTTTGGGATATTGAAAATGATAGGGAAGTAAGAAGGTTCGAGGGTATAGGATGTGGAGTTTTTTCTCCAGACAGTAAATATGTGCTCTATGGAGAAAAAGATGGTCTTAAGTTATGGGATATTCAAACAGGTAGAAAAATAAAAGATTTTAAAACAACTGCCTTAATCGGTAGTTTTGGTATGGGGTGGTGGAGAGAGTCATTTGGGAAGTTTTTTTTTCCAGGTGATGATCGTAAAGAAGTAACAATATATGAGTCGGACAGCCTCTCGGAAATATCAACATTCAAAGGGCATCTTAAGTATATTACTGACATCAAATTTATGCCTGATGGAAAATCTGTTTTTTCAGGCGGGTTTGACGGCACCATGCGTCTCTGGGATATCAATACCGGCAAGGAAATCGCCCAGTTCATCACCTTCAAAGACGGCGAGTGGATCGTCATCACTCCGGAAGGATATTATAACTCCTCTGCCAATGGGGACAAGCACTTAAATGTCAGTATCGGCAACAGAGTTTATGGCATAGACCAGTACCGGACCACATTTTATAAACCACGGATAGTTGAGGCAGTATTGAGAGGAGTCGATATTGAAGATGCCGTTGCCCGTGTTTCTGGAGAGCACAAAGAAGCCCTCTCTGCCGCGCATACAGAACCTCCTTTTGTTGTAATCAAATCACCTGAAGACGGCAAAAAGATAAACTCAACAGATGCTGAAATCTCTCTGTATATTGAGGACAGGAACCAGACAATAAAGAAGGTGAAGGTCTTTGTAAACGGAAGGGTCGCTGCAGGTGCAGAGGGAAGAGGCATCAAGGTAACAGGCACTGTTCCAGAAGGCAAAAAAGCCCTTGAATTAAAGATCCCCGTTCAGTTGGACGTCGGGGAAAACCTGATTGAGGTAACGGCATTCAACGGTTTTTCAGAGGGCAGAAAATCCATCCATGTATATTCATCCGCTGCAAGAGCTAAAGACAAGGTTATGCTTCCGAACCTGTGGATACTCTCTATCGGTATAAACCGATATCAGGACAAAAAACTGCCTTCTCTTTCCTATGCGGCCTCAGACGCAGAAGGAATTGTTAAGGCGTTCAGTGGTCAGAAGGGGAAATTATTCCGCAAGATAAACAGCCTTGTCATCAATGATGGGAGCCGGGTAAAGCCGACGTATGAAAATATCATTGATAACCTCAATTATCTGAGCAGGGCCGGGCATAATGATGTTGCCATGCTCTTTATTGCGGGTCACGGTATGAATGACGATCGCGGGGAGTTTTATTTTCTGCCAAGCGACGCGTTTATAAAGGATGACGGAACAATAAAGAGGTCACGGGCAATTTCATGGCGCGAGATAAAATCCATACTGGACATACCCGCTAAGAAACTGCTCTTTGCGGATACCTGCCATTCGGAGGGTATAAGCGGAAAAAAGACAAGAGGCGTTGACAGCGACAGGTTTGTAAAGGAACTCCAGGAGGCAAACGCGGTCATCTTCACCTCAAGCAGGGGCAGGGAACTCTCGCAGGAATCGGATAGATGGAAACACGGGGCGTTCACATATGCCCTGATACAGGGGATAAAAGGTAAGGCTGACTTAATCAGGGATAATAAGATTTCCATGAAGGAACTCGATGCCTATGTTTCGGAGACAGTGCCAAAGATAACCAACGGCGCCCAGCACCCGATCACAAACACCCCCGATGGTTATGTAAATTTTCCTGTCGCAATAGTGAAATAGAGATTTTGAGGTTTTATGAGGCGATGACAAAGGAGAGCAAGAATGATTGCAAACAAAACCATTAAATTTTCTGCTTTATTGCTTATTTCTTTTTTAATTCTTTCTACCATTTCTTTTGCCGGAAGCGGAGATGAAGCGGAAAGATTGTGGGAACTTGGAGAAAAGGCTTATGATGCGGGCAGGTATAGTGAAGCCCATGCTTATTATGAGAAATCTCTGTCTAAATGTGCCGGTGATCTTGAGTGTGTTGCAGCTAATTCAAACGGTATTGGGGCAGTTTATGAAGCATTGGATGACGATGAACGGGCATTTAAATATTACAAAGATGCGCTTACTGCTGCAAGAAAAATAAATAACAGGGACCTTATTGCAACAAACCTTTTTAATGTAGGCGCAATCTATAATCAGACTTTTAATCAGTACGAAAAGGCCTTAACCCTTTTTGAGGAGTCATCAAGGATATTCAGAGAATTGAAAGACAGAGAAAGCCTTGCTATTGTTTTGTTTAATAGGGGCAAGACTTTAAATTCCCTTGGCAGGTACGAAAATGCCCTCTCTGTTTTTAATGAATCCCTGGAGATGAACAGAAAACTTAACAATCAGGCAGGCATCGCAGGGAACCTGAATATGATTGGCAGTGTCTATGCAAACCTCGGACAAAATGACAAATCCCTCCCATCCTACCAGGAGGCGCTAAGGATAAACAGACGACTGAACATTCCCGAAGGAATAGCAACAACATTAAGACATATCGGAGATGCATATTGCGATCTTCACAAGCATGACAAAGCGCTTTCATATTACCAGAACGCACTGGATATACAGAGGAAACACAACTTGCGCCTGGATATGGCCGTAACCCTGACAAACATGGGAGCATTTTGCTACGACATCAATCAATATGATAAAGCTATTTCATATTATGAAGAATCACTGAATATAGGCAAAAAAATAAATAATTCAGCCATTATTGCTGTCAATCTGGGCAATATCGGCAGTATATATGCACGCCTCGGTAAATCTGATAAAGCCCTTTCTTATTATAAACAATCTCTGAATTTGGAGCAGCGACTTAACAGACAGCAAAAGATAGCAATAACCCTTAATAACATCGGCATGGAATATTTTCGCCTTGGACAGTATGAGAGGGCGCTCGATTATCTGAACAAGGCGCTGAAGATAGAGAGAAGATTGAACAATCCGCATAATATCGCTGCCAGGTTAAATAACATCGGAGCTGTTTATCTCCGTCAGAAGCGATATGGAGAAGCAGAGAAAGTGTTTCTTGAAAGGAAAGATACAGGAAAGAGAATTGCAAAGACCAGATTGATTCATGCCGGATTGGCAGAGGTTTATCTTGAAACGAAAAGATACAACAACGCACTGATGTTACTGAAGAAACTCCCGCCGACATGGAGGGATAGCAGAAAGCGTCGTATGGAATATCACACACAATACGGACAGGCATTGAAAGGCAAAGGCATTCTCAGGGAATCGTCGCAGGAATTGTTCAAGGCGGTTTTAATAGTTGAGGAAATAAGAGGTGAAGTTAGTGAAAGGAGCGGTTTTTTCGCCGGAGGCGGTTACATCAGCCGTTTAACCCCTCACAGAGAGCTTGTGGCTGTTCTTTCAGAAATGGCACTTAACGGCGAAAAAATGGACGATAGTTTTCGGACTTACGGCAAAGACACTGCATCAGCCGCTTTTTACTTTTCGGAAATGACAAAGGCAAGAACACTCCTTGAGGCAATGGCCGCGTCGGCAAAAAAGAGCCAGAGTGTAAAGATACCACAATATTTAAAGGAAAAAGAACAATCTCTGCTTAATCAGCTTGCAGCAACAGACAGGCAATGGGAAGATGCATATAAAAAGGGAGAAGACGCCTTAAACAGGCTTAAAAGAAGGAAGAGAATCCTTACAGATGAACTTGACAATCTGATAAAAGAATTAAGGCAAAAATATCCCGGATACGCTGCCCTTCATTATCCCAAATCTGTCTCTCCTGAGGATTTGCCTCTTAAAAAAGATGAGGTTTTGCTTGAATATGCTATTGGAGAAGATGCCGGGTATCTGTTTGTGGTGAGAAAAGGCGGCGTAAAAAGGCTGGTCAAAATACCTGTTACAAAGAAAAGGCTTGAAGAGAAGATAAAATCGTTTATAGAGCCGATGAACACAAAAGAATATGAGAAATTTTCCGTAAAAGAGGCAAAGGCTCTTTATGACCTTCTGCTTTCAGAGGCAGTAAAAGATATTCATGAAAATGAAAAAATAATAATAGTTCCTGACGGGATTTTAGGGCTTTTACCTTTTGAAGCGCTGGTGATAAAAGAAGGAAAGGATGAAAAAGACACTCTTTATGCAGGCGATAGACATGCCATAAGCTATTATCAATCAGCATCTGTTTTATCCATCCAAAGGTCTCTAAAATACATCAACCCTGAAAAAACGCTTTTTGCTTTAGGGAATCCAGTATACAGTGATAAAGATCCTCGTTATCTTGCGTGGAAAAAGAGAGAAGAAGAACCTGCCATTGCAAATTCAAAGAAATATGCTTTTCGCGGGCTTGCAATAAAAGCAAAATGGGGAAAGACCACCGAGGAAGGCATAGGCAACAAGGTAGAATTTCCACCACTTCCTGAGACGGAAATCGAAGTGAAAGAGATAGCAAAGATAATGGGTGTATCCCCGGAACCCCCGGATATACTACTCTCGGTTTTAGCCAATGAAACAGAAGTCAGAAAGGCTGATCTTAAAGAATACAGATATATTCATTTTGCCACTCATGCCTCCTTGCCGGGGATGGTTCAAGGGATAAATGAGCCTTTTATTCTTCTCAGTCAGGTAGAAAATTACGGAAGCGATGATGGCTTTCTCACTTTAAGCGATGTTCTGGACTTAAAACTTAATGCAGATATGGTGGCGCTGTCCGCATGTGTCACGGGCGTTGGCAAAGAGGTAGAGGGGGAAGGGGTTGTAAACCTTGCGAGAGCATTTCAATATGCAGGCGCAAAGGCTGTAGTGGTAAGCCTTTGGGAAGTTGCATCAGAACCGGCAGTGGAATACATGAAAATATTTTATGGCCATTTAAAAGCCGGCAGGGACAGAAGCGAGGCATTGAAGTTTGCAAGAAATGAAATAAAAGCAAAATACCCGAACCCGTTCTTTTGGGCCGTGTTTATACTTCATGGTGAAGGTTAAAAGGCATGTGAGGATTAAACCTTTAAAATAGATTTTCACGGACGCTGTTCCGAAAAAGTCTTGGCTAATTCGGAATTTATGTCAAAACAGTCGTTATGAAGCGATATCTGACAAAACATATTCTATAAACGCCTAAATTCAACCCCCTTTGTCGCTCGGATCAAGTCCGGCAGGACGATTTAGGGACTTTTTACGAGTTCATCAATCTTGGAAGGCTTGAAAAAGATGCGCAAAGCTCCCATAAATATCATAGTTTTTTGTATTATATTCCTTCTTATTACATGCCCCTGGGAGGCGAGAGGAGAAGAGGATAATATTAAAAGGCAATTTGAATATGCGGAAAGTCTTTTCAAAGAGGGCGATTTTTACAGGGCTATAACCGAATACAAAAGATTTATCTTTTTCTTTCCGGAAGAAGAAAAAGCAGAAAAGTGTTACTTCATGATAGGCAAGAGCTATTTCAAGGCAAAAAAATGGGTGGAAGCTATTGATGCCATGAAAGTGTTCATAGCCAAGTTTCCCCGTAGTTTCATGTTAAATGACGCCCTCTATCTCAAGGGGGTGGCAGAAAAAAAATTCAAGAAATATGATGATGCTCTTTCAACTTTTGAGGAGATAATAAAAACGAGTTCCGGAGAATACAAAAATAAGGCAATCTATCAGAACGCTCTTGTTCTCGTTGATATAGAAGACTGGAAAAGGGCAAGTAAGACCTTTTTAAAGATTCCGGAAGAAAGCGTTCTATCTCCTGCGGCAAGAATTTTCTCATCGGGGCTTGAAAATTTTGACAATCTTCCAAGAAAATCTCCTGCCACAGCAGGCGTTCTTGCTGCTATAATACCGGGCGCAGGACACTTATACACGGAAAGACCACGTGATGCCCTCGTAGCCTTTTTGTTAAATGGAGCCTTTATCTGGGCAGCAGTTGAGCTTTTTAACGATGAAAACTATGTTGCAGGCGGCGTGTTTACATTTTTCGAATTAGGCTGGTACTCCGGCAATATTTACAGCGCTGTCAGCAACGCTCATAAATATAACAGGAGAGTAAAAAAAAATTTTCTCGAAAATCTCAGGGATAAGTGTTTTCTGTCCTATTACCATAACAATAAAAGCTCATCCAATGGTCTGATATTAAGCATGAGGTTTTAGGGAGTGTTTAGAGGTCAGAACCAGTTGAACCGTTGAATATAGAACGCTTGAAAGGCTACAACCTTTGAAAAAGATTATTAATCCGCTCATAATATTGATGGTATTTATCAGTTTGAGTGTTATCTGTTATGGAGGGGATAGCGATTCATTTGCGCCATGGGAGTTTAATAATTCAGGGTCGGAAGAAAAAGCTGAAGCATCTTCCTCTTTTCCAGGACATTCGTTGCGACATATTGAAATACTTTGGAGATACATATCTTCGGTTGATGGAGATCGCTGTCCCATGCATCCCACATGTTCTGCGTACAGCCTTAAGGTAATCAAAGAGCACGGCTTTTTTATTGGATTCATGATGACTGCGGACAGGCTCATCCACGAAGGAAGCGAAATGGACTATGCGCCGCTTGTCAAGGTAGGAGATAGATACAAATTCTACGATCCAGTCAGCAATAATGATTTTTGGTGGTATGAATTGTATTAATATGTACAATATATCATATTGAAAATATATGATTATTTAAAGCACACTGTCAAGAAATGAATAATAAAAACATGGATAGAAATTTAGAGAATTCAATTTGGTTGAAGGAATTGAATTCTTGATATTTTATTCAGATTTAATCATCGTTAGTAACATTTTAAAATTTTTGACGGCTTTTAAAGTGTGTGGTTCATTCGCAGATCATATTCAGTTTGCAGATTTAGCCAAAACCGAGCTTTAACCCCAAAATAGCGCTGTAGCCTCAAGGTTGTGTCGGTAGTAATAGACCTTTTTCCATTTACAATTTCACTTATCCTATTGGGGGGACTGAAATATCCCGATAAAGCTGGTTAATGGCTCTAAAAAATCCTTACGAAGGATTTCATCCGGTTTTATTGGATCAAGATTTTTTTGTGGGCTTTACGGGGCGCTCCTTGATATATTAGTTAATTACTTTGCAATAAATTTATTTTCCTTTGGGCACTTTCGTGACGATCCTAATCTTTACAATAGATTGTATTCGATATGTCAATATATGAAAGAGTGCCCCGGAATTTCCCACCAATCAATACGATGAAGTCTGCTTCATCTCACGAAAGCGAGCGATCCTTTCTTTTATGTATATAGGGTTTATTATCTTTGCCTGATTGTACAATTCCAGTGCCTCGGTCTTCCTTTCTAGTTTGAAACAAACAACCGATAGGTTGCATATCGCTTTAACGTATTTAGGATCAAGCTCAATTGCTCTTCTGAAGTATTCTTCGGCAAGGTGAAGCTGATTTTGTTTCAAATACACTACCCCAAGATTATTATAACTGATAGGATACTCTGGGGTAAGTGTTATGGCCTCTCTATAGTATTTTATCGCTGCCTCATATTTTCGGAGTTTGTAAAAATAGAATCCTATGCTGTTACATATCTTTCCGTTGTGGGGAGTTTCACTGAGTTCATCCAACATAAAAGATAATTGTTCATCAGAAGTTCTGTTGCTGTTCAGAAGATTCTCCTTAGTAGTGAGATCGTCTCCCGAAATTGCGTGCGATACAGTTACCAGCATCAACAAAAGAGTCATTATAAGGTGTTTCATCTGAGGCCGACGTTTTTTAGCTTCCCCAATTGTTAAAGGATATTGGAGGGTAATAGTGTAATGAAGTTGAGATCAATAAAAAGGTCAAGTCCATATTTTACCTGCCCTTGATTATCTGTACTCGAATGTGGATTTTCTTCTGATAGGCCTTAGAGAATAGGCTCGAAGTCAGGATGAAGCAAATTTAACATACTCTGTTTTTCTTCAAGCTTCTCAAGCTCAAATTCTTGTTCCTCCTGGTAGCCAAGAATCCAAACAAATGGGAATAGAACTAAAGCACCACCTATACAAGGGCCGACTTGGAATTCACTTTTTCTTAGCTTGGTTTCAAAATCCCTATATCCTTTTTTCTTAAGTTTGAGCGTCTTTGATGAGCCTGCAATAGCGGTGTCGGAGTATTGTAATGGAGTTACACCTTTTCGCACATTATCAATATAGACTTCAGCACCTTCCGGTCTACTCTTTATTAAAGTCTTGCTTGCACAGCCTACAGCGAAGAAATTAAGCACGACAAAACAAATCAACAGCCTACAACTTTTTGAACTCTTCATTTTCTGTAATGACAGGATGAACATTTTTGCCCTCCTTTCGAAAAAATGGTTCACTCATCACGTCCCATATGAACGTGCCATTTTGGTTTTGGTGAAATAAAATATCAATAACAAAAAATGGGCTTTGTGTCAAGGGGCTTTGCGGGATGTTGTTTGACTAGCGAGGAAGTTAGGGGTTGAATTTAGGCGTTTCTTTTTTCATTTATAATTGTCTCTTTTTCGTCGAAAAACAACATAAGGGACATTAGTTTATAAGTTGACAGGGTGCTTGAACTCTGATTCTGGTTTGCATGCCACACCAGTCAAGAAAGAATGATTGCAAACAAAACAGCTCGTTATTCGTTGGCAATTGCATTAAATATTGTATACTGCACAAAAATACGGGAATTTGTGATTCATGATCCTGACCTGG
>JAFCZU010000103.1 GCA_019314185.1 Deltaproteobacteria bacterium
TTTGAGAGACTGCCGGCAGCTGAAACGACCGAAGATTATAAATCCCTGCTTCCACAATATCTGAGCTCGGAACAACTGAAGCTAAATGCTTAGTGTGGTTTATTAAGCGCTTACTGTGTTACCGGCAAACGACGGATAATAGATGACGATGTGCAGGATCAATTATGAGTGAAGAACAAAAAATTGTTATTATTGCAGGACCTAATGGCGCGGGCAAAACCACATTCGCCAGAGAATTCCTGGTCAGGGAAGCGGGCTGTCCCTCCTTTGTCAATGCCGACCTGATCGCGGCAGGGCTATCGCCATTTACCCCGGAACAAGCGGCATTCAGGGCGGGTCGTCTGATGCTCAAAGAAATCAGAGGATATGTTGGGCGCAGTGAAGATTTTGCCTTTGAAACCACGTTGAGCGGCCGCCTTTACGTTCGATGTGTTCGGCAGTGGCAGGAGACCGGATATCGGATCAAGCTAATTTTTCTCAGTCTGCCTGACGTGGAAATTGCGGTGAGGCGGGTGAGGATTCGCGTTGCCCAGGGCGGTCACAATGTGGATGAGTCGGTTATCCGTCGCCGGTTTGACAAAGGATGGAATAACTTTCATAATATCTATAAAAACTTGGTCGATGCTTGGGTGCTGTATGACAATTCAGGCGAAAGCCCACAACTGATTGATGAGGAAAAAAATCTATGACCACAACAAAAAAGACAATTCAAGACCCAGACCTCGCCAGGGTTGAAGCGGCCTTGCGGCGAGCCGCTCTAAAAGCTCGTAAAACAGCAAGGGATACCCATACACCGCTTGTTATTTATAAAAACGGACGAATAATTATGCAACCTGTTGATGAGAAAATGCTTCAATCGAAGCAATAAAGGTGTCTGATCCGGAGAACCGTTCAAATAAGAAGAAATACGTTCCTTTTTGTGCATGATTAGTTTTATGTAACGGTCATGTAACTGGTGTGTGATTGGAGGCATGGATGAATTCCACTACAATCGCACATAGAAGAAAATGAAGAAATTGTAGATATCGCAACCCGAGTAAGTCAACATGGGATTAAGAAAATGGATTCCTTGCATATCGCTTGCGCTATCACGGCAGAGGCGGACTACTTTTTGACCACGGATTATGAAATTTTGAAAAGTATAGTGGACCCCAAAAATGAGACAGTGTGTTAAGGTGTGTTTCCAGGAAAAAAAGGAGGTACAAAATGAGCAGAAAAAAATACAGCAAGGAATTGAAGTCAAGAATTGCCCTTGATGCCATAAAGGGTCAGAAAACAATGTCTGAATTGGCCTCAGAATATGGGGTTCACAGCAATCAAATATAGAGGCAAGAGGGATATCCTAATAATAAAATAACTTGGCGTCGAAAGCTGTGCTTGGGGTCATCTTGATTATATTATTTAGAGCGTGCAAACAAAACGGGGTTGGTTTTAGGCATTATTATTTTTCGTGAGATGAGAGTAGCTGCACTCAAGTTGATTTACTCTGTAATCTCTGTGGTAAATGTTTACAACTGAAGATAATTTGTTGTGTAATGATAAACTATTAGAAAAGGATTAATATGGCAAAACATATAAAGACGGCAATAACTCCGACGCGTGCTGAAAACTATTCTGAATGGTATCAGCAGGTTGTCAAGGCGTCAGACATGGCTGAAAATTCTCCGGTAAGAGGCTGTATGGTGATAAAACCATGGGGCTACGCTGTCTGGGAAAATATTATGCGCGGCCTTGATGACATGTTCAAAGAAACCGGCGTTAGAAATGCATATTTCCCACTTTTTATCCCCCTTTCCTTTCTTGAAAAAGAGGCTGAGCATGTTGAGGGGTTTGCCAAGGAATGCGCAGTTGTTACACACCACAGACTTGAGCCGGGAGCTGATGGCGGCCTGGTGCCTGCCGGGCCTCTTACAGAACCCTTAATTGTCCGGCCAACTTCTGAAACAATAATCGGCGCTTCATTTTCCAAATGGGTTAACAGTTATCGCGATCTTCCGATTTTAATCAACCAATGGGCAAATGTAGTAAGGTGGGAGATGAGGACGCGGATTTTTTTAAGAACAAGTGAATTTTTGTGGCAGGAGGGACATACTGCCCATGCCACTCAGGAAGAAGCCTTGGAACGCACCCATATGATGCTGGATATATACACCAAATTTGTCGAAGAATATTTAGCAATACCAGTTATAAAAGGGAAAAAAACACCTTCAGAAAGATTCCCCGGAGCAATTGATACATTTTGTATTGAAGCAATGATGCAAGACAGAAAAGCTCTTCAGTCCGGCACATCGCACTTTTTAGGACAGAATTTTGCCAAGGCTTCCGATATCAGTTTCCAGTCTGCTGAAGAAAAAGAAGAGTATGCGTGGACAACTTCATGGGGCACATCTACCAGACTCATCGGAGGCCTTATAATGACGCATAGCGACGACAATGGCTTGGTGCTTCCTCCAAGAATTGCGTCATCACACGTTGTTCTCCTGCCGATTATCAAAAAAAACGACGACCTGCCTGTTGTGATGGAATATACCGAGAAACTGGCAAATGAGCTGAAAGATAAATATTATCATCACCGCAGGATCGCGGTGGAAATTGATACTCGTGATATCGGCGGCGCAAGAGGATGGGACTGGATCAAGAAAGGTATACCTTTACGGGTTGAAATCGGTCCAAGAGATATTGCCAACAACTCCGTATATGTCGGACGAAGAGATAAAGAATCTAATGACAGAAAATCATATAATAGAGATGCTTTTATCGGAGAAATTACAAACATTCTTGATGATATACAGAAAACACTTTTTGAGCGCGCCCTGATGTTCAGAAAAGAACACAGTGTAATAATCGATGACAATAAAACATTCTACGATTTTTTTACCCCTGACAACCCGGAAAAACCCGAAATTCACGGCGGATTTGTTTCATCCAAATGGTGCGGCTCAGAAAAATGTGAGGCAAAAATCAAAGAGGATCTAAGTGTTACAATTCGATGTGTACCTTTTATCGATATGGCAGTGGGTGGAAAATGTGTTTGCTGCGGCAAACCAGCTGTTACATATGCGATATTTGCGAAGGCTTATTAGGGACAGAGGGTAATCAATCAATATCAGATGATTCGTATAAACGACATAATTGATAAAATAAGCGAACATAACCCTGATGCAGATCTGGATATCATAGATCGAGCCTATATTTATTCCGCGCGAGTTCATGATGGACAAATGCGTTTGTCCGGTGAACCGTATCTTACGCATCCACTTGAAGTGGCCGGGATTCTGGCAGACATGAAGCTTGATTCAGTCAGCATTGCAGCGGCTCTTCTGCACGATGTGATTGAAGATACGTATGCAACTCCAGAAGAAATAAAGGAGATGTTCGGACAGGAGGTTTTGCATATTGTATCCGGCGTAACCAAATTGAGTTCTCTCACATTTAACAGTTCGCAGGCACGCCAGGCAGAGAGTATCAGGAAGATGCTTCTTGCGATGGCTGATGATATCCGGGTTATATTGATTAAGCTGGCTGACAGACTTCACAACATGAGGACACTGCAATATCACCCAAAGGAGCAAAAGAGAAGAAAAATCGCCCAGGAGACCCATGATATTTATGCGCCGATTGCCGCGCGTCTTGGTATATACTGGGTCAAAAAAGAGCTGGAAAATACTTCATTTATGTACCTTCAACCCGAAGAGTATTCCCGAATACAAGCTCTTGTTAATAAGGATAAAGAGGAACGGGATAAATATATTGAGACCGTCAAAGATTATATTAAAAAAAAGATGGATGAAAACGGGCTTAAATGCGAGGTTTTAGGCAGGTATAAATATTTTTACAGTATCTATAAAAAAATGGTTATTCAGAAACTTGCATTTGAAGATGTCTACGATATTATAGCATTCAGAATTATCCTCGATACTATACCTCAGTGTTACGAAGCCTTAGGGCTTATACATTCATTGTGGAAGCCTGTTGCCAAAAAATTTAAGGATTATATCGGGGTTCCCAAGCCTAATATGTACCAGTCTCTTCACACAACGGTCATCGGCCCTTTTGGTGAACGCATAGAAATACAGATCAGAACATGGGAGATGGACAAAGTCGCCAAGTCCGGCATTGCAGCACACTGGAGTTACAAAGAAGGAAAGCGTGTTGATGACAAAACAAGCAAAACATTTGCCTGGATTCAGCAGCTTGTTGAAAATCAGGAAAATATAAACAATCCGGATGAATTTCTGGAAAGTGTCCGCATAGATCTTTTCCCTGACGAGGTATATGTTTTTACACCAAGGGGCGAGATTAAATCAATTGCAAGAGGCGCCACACCTGTTGATCTTGCTTATTTAATCCATTCAGAAGTGGGTGATCAGTGCATAGGAGCTAAGGTAAATGGTCATATTGTCCAGTTGCAATATCAATTAAAAACCGGAGATACAGTTGAAATAAGAACATCAAAAAACCACCATCCAAGCAAAGACTGGCTGAAGTTTGTCAAGACAGTCAAGGCCCGTTCCAGAATAAGACTTTGGATCAAAACACAGGAAAAGGAGAGAAGTTTCAGCCTGGGCAGAGAAATGTGTGAAAAGGCTTTCCGCAAATACAAACTAAATTTTAATGAACTTGTAAAATCAGAAGAGATGGAAAAGATTGTAGAGCATTTTGGTTTTAAAAAAATCGATGATCTGATTGTAAATGTTGGTTTCGGTAAAATAACGCCTCTTCAGATCATCCGAAAAGTTGTTCCAAAACCAAAATCAGGAGAAAACCACGAATCTCTTTTAGACAAATTAGTTGGACATGTTCGAAAGAAAAAGCAGGGAACAGGCGTTATTGTACAAGGGGTTGATGACATCCTTCTTAAGTTTGGCAAGTGCTGCCAGCCTGTTCCGGGAGATCCGATAACAGGTTATATTACACAGGGTTATGGCGTTACTGTTCATCGAGCAAGCTGTGTAAATGCCTTGAAAATGAATCCGGAAAGACAGGTTGATGTTGAATGGAACAAGGATATTACAGAGACATACTCTGTAAAAATCTGCATTAATTCTTATGATAGAGTTGGCTTGCTTGCCGATGTTGCAGCAACTATCAGTAAAAATGGATCAAACATACTTAGCGCACACACGGAAACAAAAGAAAACAAAACCGTTGACACGTTTTTTACAATCACCGTTAAAACAACAGAACATTTAAACTCAATTCTATCGGCAATTAAAAAGGTAAAGCATGTTTACCGGGCAAAAAGGCTGCATTAAACCCTTTACGAGACGTCTCTTTTTACCAAACTACTGCACCAACCTCAAATTTAACAGAACAGGCAAAATTGATAGCTTCGTAAAAAGCTACAATATGCTGTTTTACGACACTGTAACCGAAAAACAACTTATCAATCATATTAAATGGTTGTGATTAAGTTGTTTGGAAGTCGTCACTCCGATGAAAACCGAAGTCCAAACGCTCTGCAACTATCTGAAAAGACTGGATTACGGTATTTTTCGACTTTTTACGAACTTAAAGAGGTTCTCACGTTAAGACACTTTGACAACACGACCCGACTTGATACAGTTTGTGCAAACCACTATTTTTTTGACCTGTCCGTTATGTAGTGCCCTTACTTTCTGAAGGTTTGGATTGAAACGACGCTTTGTTAGATTGTGTGCGTGGCTTACATTGTTGCCGACAAGAGCTTTTTTCCCACATATTTCACAAATTTTAGACATAAATATTTTTCCTTAACTTATTTATAATAAGATGAATCTTTTGACTATCATATCAAATACTTAACACGTTTCGCAAACAGCAGTCTTTTACAAGACCATCGACTAATAATGGACTTGTAAAAAAAAAGATTACACTAAAAACAATTAGATTGCAAACAAATATTTAACCTGCCTTTTCAATATAAATTCCTTTGCGAATTAAAAGCGCTGCTGCAACACCGGTTTTTGATCCCAATCCGGTATCGCTGCATATGTCGGGAGGCAACTGCGTCCCTACGCTTGGCCCTCATGACGGGCTTTTATTCTTTAAAAAGCAGCGGGTTATGTTACGCAACAACATTTGGTCCAAAGCAGCAAAGGCTCCATCAATAAAAGCCTTTGTATTATCGATTCCCTTAAGATTTATTACCTTTGCCTTTCCATCCAGCACATCAAAACCGTCTCCGTCTACAAGCATGGATGGACTTCTTGGAGTTGAGAGGCCTCCAAGCTGCTCAGGACAAATCGGCAAAAATTTTTCTGTTCTTAAGCGTTGCAAGATATCTGAGTTTTGCTTGCTTTTCCCATCATATCTGCAATTAATACCAAGAAGACAGGCACTTACCGCTATCATTTACTTATCCGTCAGCTCCCTGTTTTCTTTTAATGACGCTTCACACATAGCTATATACTGCAAAGACCATTGATGTATTCCCACATCGGAATAATTGGAAATCACCTCTTTAAACCTCGCTAAAGCTCCTTTGTAATGTTTGTTCTTGTAATAATGGACTCCTATACCAAACACTGCTTCAGCAAGACTTTTATCGCATTTCTTGACAAACTCTTTTCCTTTTAGTGCATATTTGTTCTGCGGAAATTGTTTTATCAAACGATTAAACGTTGATTTTGCTTTACTTGCTGAGGTTTGATCTCTGTCCGGTGTGCTGATCTGCTCAAAATAACATAGCCCTATCTGATATACCACATACGGTATAACTTCATTATTGGGGTGAAGATTCTCAAATTCTTCATAAGCAAAAATAGCCTCTTCATACTCTTTCAAACAATAGTGAGCATCAGCAATTTTGAGTTCCGCAAGAATAGCATATTTGCTGAAGGGATACCAGTCTTTAAGCTTTTCAAATGACTCAATTGATTTACTATAACGTCCGTTTTTAAAACCATCCACCCCTTCACTTGCAAGTTCCTGCGCCGTTTTTTCATCCCTGGCATCAAACAAACCGCATCCCGGCAAAAAAAAGGATAAAACAATAAAAATTATTAATACTTTTTTCATTTTTTATAACTTATTAATGTTGTAGCTTTTTGAGAAATATGACCGCTATAAGCCTGTCCGAAAACCTCAAGCCGCTTATTGTTTTGCAGCAAGTTCATCAATGTATTGTTCGACTGAAAATGCAGATATTGCAGCATCACCAGCTGCGGTAGCTATCTGGCGCAAGGGGGTGTTTCGTACATCGCCTGCGGCAAATACTCCCGGCGCTGAAGTCTCCATCTTTAAATCGGTTATGACAAAACCTGCCTCATTAAGACTTATGCTGCTTTTCAGAAATTCTGTGGCAGGACGGATACCTACCCACACAAAACAGCCATCTACAAAAAGCTTTTTTGTAGCCCCTGTTTTAACATTTTTTACTGTAACATGATCAACATTTGTTAAGCCGCCACCGATACCGGTTACCACAGAATCCCAAATAAAATCAATTTTTTTATTAGCAAATGCACGCTCTTGTAAGATTTTTGTTGCTCTGAGTTCATCTCTTCTATGAATAAGGTAGACCTTCCTGGCAAACTTTGTCAGAAACAGACTTTCCTGAACAGCAGTGTTTCCTCCGCCAACCGCTGCCACAACTTTATCCCTGAAAAACGGACCATCACATGTAGCACAAAATGAAACACCTTTACCCAAAAAAGTATCTTCACCGGGCACACCTAATGTTTGTGGCAAGGCTCCTGTAGCGATAATTATTGTATGGGTTGTAATAACTCTATCGTTTAACTTGATTTTTTTGACCTGTTCAGACAAATCAAGCGATATTACTTCATTGGTTTCAATTTTCAGATCAAACCGTTTGGCCTGCTCGGTCATCTTTTGAACAAGGTCTGATCCGCTAATTCCTTGTGGAAAGCCAGGGTAATTTTCAATCCAGTCAGATATAACAACTTGTCCGCCACATACAGCTTTTTCAATAAGAATAACATTCAATCTTGCACGAGCCGCATAAATACCAGCAGTGAGTCCTGCAGGACCACCGCCGATTATGACCAGATCAAAATCAACCTTTTTCATTTTATAATTCCTTACACCTAAATTGAGCTTTTAGCTGTTAGCCTTTAGTAATTAGCACAACAATTTCAACATATCGCTAAAAGGCAACATTTCACCCAATTAGTGAAAATCGAATCGCTTGTAACCACCTGAAATAATACCTGCCGCGACGGGCATGAGCACGGCGGGAGAGCTAATTGCTAAAAGCTGATCGCTTATTTTAGGTTACAACATTTTATTTATTATATCTTCAATTTTAGATTTTGCAACCATACCGACAACCTGATCAAAGACTTTCCCGTCTTTAAAAAAAATCAGCGTGGGAATAGATCTGATACTGAACTTACCGGGTGTTACAGGATTGCTGTCAACATTACATTTGATAAATTTGACTTTATCATTAAATGTACCTGCAACCTCTTCCATTAATGGACCCATTGCCTTGCATGGCCCGCACCATGGCGCCCAGAAATCCACCACAACAGGCTTATCCGCCTGTAATACTTCCGTATCAAAAACGTCATCATCAATTTCCATTATGCTTTCTGCCATAATATAATTCCTTTTATAATTTTATTTTAATTAAACCTCAACAAATAGCGAATATAAGAGATCTTTGGTATTATTTATTAATTTCAACTTACAAAAGCAATTTTGCTGTGTTTTTGTGTGCTGTTTTTTCTCTTATCTTAGGGGCACTTGTTGCGTAAGTTTCAGACCTTTTCAAATTTAATTGTCTGTCTGCTCCGTAGTAAAAATGAGTTTGTAGGTTTCTAAAAAATAATATAATAATAAGGATGTTAATTGTCAACCTTTGACTTTTTTACCGTTGATCTCTTTAGACTGTTTGTGTATATATAAATATACACAAGTTTTGCATCCTTGATTTCTATCAACATAAAGACGGTAAGGGTTGAAAATAACATTTTTACAGCGAAAACATTTACTTATATTTTGTAACCGGCAACCTGTGCAACATACA
>JAFCZU010000501.1 GCA_019314185.1 Deltaproteobacteria bacterium
GGAATCAGGTTTTCTTGGCTGATTTTCCAAAGAAACAATAACAGCCCGCTTAACCGCATGCTCTTCCAGAAGCGCCTTCAGACCTCTGGCATGTGTGCTATGCACTCTGTGTGACCCCTTGACTTCAACTGCCACATTCATATCGCCAAGGATAAAATCTACCTCAAACCCCGTGCTGGTCCTCCAGTATCGAATATCGAGTTCAGGATTTTTGTAGGCTTGATATGCCTTAAGTTCCATAAGAATATAATGTTCGAACGAATTGCCGAATTCAGGAGTGCCGATTCGCGGTGTCCGGCGAGCCAGATAATTGGTTACACCTACATCAAAGAGATAAAATTTTTCGGTTTCTATTAGACGCCGGTTTTTTACCTTTCGCCACGGCTGGATTCTAAAACCAAGCAATGTATCCTCTAAGATCTGGTAATAGTTTCTTACAACCTTGGCGCTGACACCGGTTTCTCTTGCTGTATTGGTATAATTCAGCAATTCACCGGAGGTCAGTGCGGCAACACGCAGAAATTCGGCAAATGCCGGGATGTTTTGTATGACGGCCTCTGCTGCGATTTCTTCCTTTAAATAGTCGGCTACATAGGATCTGAGATCCTGCACAGGATCGGATGAAAGGAAATGGGGCGGCAGAAGTCCGGAAATCACAATCTGTTCCAGGTCAAAACCTTCCGTCTCTGCATACGTAAGCGGAGCCATGGTATATCTCCAGGCTCGACCACCAAGTAGATTTGCATGACGTCGCCTCAGCTTGCGCGCACTTGACCCGGTCATTAAAAAAGAGACATCGGTATTCTCAATTAACCAGTGAATTTCATTAAGAAGGTCGGGAACCATCTGAATTTCATCGATAACAATAAGTTTTTGATATTCCTGGTAGCGCTCACGGAGTATATAAGGACGGGAGGCGTAGTCCGCAAACACGTCGGTTTTTAGTAAATCAATGATAACTGAGTCGGCAAAATGCCTTTTAATCCAATAACTCTTGCCGGTTTTACGGGGTCCCCAAAGAAAAGCGGAACGATTAGCCGGCAAATTCAACCCTAATATCCTTTTCTTAATTCTTTTCATAGAGAAGGAATATTATCTAGATAATTTGTCCTGTCAAGTAAAATTATCACGCATATGAAAAAATGATTTTTATGGGCAAGCGCATGAAAATTCATTGAAATTGCAACAACAAAAAAATCCAGTCAATCCTGTAAATTCCGTATAAAAAAAAGAGGCTTTTGGCTTTTTCTTGAAAGCTTGATTGATAAAGGGAAGAAGTGATCCGGCAAAATATAAACCCCATGACTTGACTAATGGCTAAAACTTTAAAAGTTGAGGACGTTCTGGTAGTCCCTCATATGAGAGAGGGAAGGAAAAATATCCATATGAGAGGTATATGGGCGGGAAAAGGTTTTGAAAAGGTGGATGTTCAAAAAGAAATCAAGTCACTCAGAAAAGATATTTCAAAAGCCATTTTAAAAAAAGGTAAATAAGCGAGTGACAGGGCAATCCACACCAGCGGCCTTGTTGAAGCCATAAAATTTGAAATTTTCCAAACCTATTATCGACAAAATCGACAGCGTCTTAGCAAAACACTATGGCTTCACAGATAAAGAACTCGACTTTATCATAAATTACGACATCAAGTATCGAATGGGATTGAGCTGAGAGATGGATACAATTAACCTGAAGAAAAACAACCCGAATTATCCATCAGCCTTGAAAAAACATCTGGGCGAAGACGTCTCGAATGGCATCACAGCCATCTGGATATTTGATATAAGGTTTCAGGCTGTTAAGAATACTATATGTTGTGGTGCTTAACTCAATGCATACAATATATAACAAGGAAAGCCTGAGAGATGAAAAAAATATCCAATATATTGATTTTAGGGCTCTTTTTGGGGGTAGGCTTACACCTTAACTTCTCAATAAAAATCAAATGCTTGCCAATTTCAGAACATTGTTTTCCTCATAAAGAGCTTATATCGAATATCCAGACAGCCATAGGAAACCTTGACATCCTTCGCCATAACTCAACAGTCTTTTTTTGCTCGGCAAAATGTCCTGGCAAAAACCAATCTATACATTTGAAACTGATTACAACAAGAACCTTATTAAAATGGGTGCCCGACCAATAAAACCGGAAAATGTTTCCGAGAGGGGAAGGTTTTAAAGTTTTTTGCAACTTGACAAGTTTTATGATGGCCTCGGATTGCGCTGTCCTTGCTTTGTACCGTCTTTGGGCTGAAAGCTGAGAGATTACAGCTAATACCACTTGCCACCTCTTTTCTATGATGGTATATATTGAGTGTGCCTCAGTTAATGATGCCCGATTTTCGCAAGCCAGGAAGACGAAGCGCAAATCGGAAATCGCATTAATCCCGATAGCGCAAACCCAAAAAGGGCGCTGGGCATATTTTATCTATTTTGTTAAATTTTTACCTGATTCGACCGTTCTGCTTTAATTTCAGTGGGACAATAATCCAGCCCATCAATTTTTATATACAATATGCTTTTTTAAGAGAATTGCAATTATGGCAAGAGCAGATATTTTAATCAGTATGGTTCGATCAGCCAGTCATGGCGATATGGTTTCATTCCGCAAGGCAGTGGAGAGCCTGGTTGCAGAAGAAAGAGCTAAAAAACATAATAT
>JAFCZU010000104.1 GCA_019314185.1 Deltaproteobacteria bacterium
TGCCCATTCAACAGCCACAACGCCGTTACCGTCAATCATTTCGTCTATTCCGATATCTTCTAAATCAACAGGGCTTTCAATACGATAAAGATCGGCATGAAAAAGAGTATATCTTCCAGGATATTCATTGACTAAAGTATAGGTGGGGCTGGTTATATAATAATCATTTGGAACATCAAGTCCCCTGGCCAATCCCTGGACAAAAACTGTTTTTCCGCTTCCAAGATCTCCGGTTAAAGCTACAACCGTTCCGGCCTCAAGCAACGAACCTATTTTTTGACCCAGGGCCTGCGTTTCTCCAAGAGATTCTGTTATTATCTGAATCTGTTTGCAAATCATAACTTGTTGCTCGTCGCTGGTTATCGGTTGCCACGCTCTTGCGTGTGAATTCATATTTGAAGAAGCGAAGCGACATCAACATTGGATGTTGGAGGTTCGACATTCATAATTCCTTGTTCGATATTCTGCGGTTCAAAACAAATTAGTAAGTTCGAATTCGTTTTAAAAAGCTAAAGCGTTACTTATCTTCTAATTTCTGCCCTCTGACCTCAATCCTATTTCCTAATCTTCTAATTTCCCCTGGTATCGCATTCATTACATCTGATGCAAGAAAGCCAATGGGGCCTATTGTTTTAGCCATCTCATCAGCAGCAGATCCATGCAGATACACACCGATATGTGTAGCTGATTCAGGCGAATACCCCTGTGTAATCAGACCTGCTATTATTCCTGTCAGCACGTCACCCATTCCGCCGGATGCCATTCCGGAATTTCCGGTCTGATTAACAAAAACTCTGCCGTCAGGATGGGCAATTATCGTTCTTGCGCCTTTCAAAACAAGATTGACATTAAATTTTTCCGCAAAATCCCTGGCACAATTTATCCTGTTTTTCTGCACAACGTCGGCAGTTGATTTTATAAGCCTTGCCATTTCTCCGGGATGAGGTGTCAAAACAACCGGAACTTTAAGTTTTCGCAATATTTGTGTGTGTTCGGCAAGGATGTTTAACCCGTCAGCATCAATCACAATCGGCACTTTGCTTTCCTGAATAATCCGATAAACAAGATTTTTAGTTTCAGTGGAAGTTCCGATTCCAGGCCCTATTGCAAAACACTTTTTGCCGGGAAGAAGATCTACAATCGCCTGAAATGACGATTCATTGAACATGCCATCTATTGTTTCAGATAACGAACATGTCATTACTTCAAGACACTGGGATTCCAAAACAGGATTTAAACTCCGAGGTATTCCCAAAGTAACGAGCCCTGCTCCTGTTCGCATTGCCGACATTGCGGTCATTGTCGCAGCGCCGGTTTTCCCGGGTGATCCCGCTATCAAGAGCAGATGACCCATACTGCCCTTATGAGTATCAAATGGTCTTGGCTTTAAGTAATCACTGATCATATCTCGCGTTAACAAATATTGCCTGGGCCCTATTTCTTCAGCAATATAAGGCGGTATTCCGATTTCCACTATTTCAAGATCCCCGGTATAATTTGCGCCAGGAAAGAGAATCTGCCCTATCTTTGCGAATGCGAAGGTTGCAGTAATATTTGCGCGAACACAAACTCCGCAAGCCTGACCTGTATCTGAATTAAGGCCTGAGGGTATATCTACCGCAAAAACAGGTTTGTTTAAATTATTCAAAAACTCAATAACTTCTCTGAAATATCCTTTGACATCCGATTTTAGTCCTGTTCCAAGTATAGCATCAACCAATATCTCCTGATGAACAATAGAAGACCTGTGCTTTAAAAAAGCTTTCCTGTCAAGGATTTCAATAACAGGTACGTTTAAAGAAGTTAACAGTTTCAGGTTTGCAGCAGCATCACCTTTAATTAGACTGCTCTTCGATAAAAGATATACCGTCACTTTTGTGCCTTTTTGGACAAGATAACGAGCGATTACAAAACCGTCCCCGCCATTATTCCCTCGTCCTGCTATAACGCCAATCCTTCTATTTATAACTCCGGCATATTTATCAAATAGAATCTGTACAGCGCCCCGACCGGCATTTTCCATAAGAACCCTGCCGGGTATCCCAAAAGACTCAATGGTCATGCGATCCATTTTCTGCATTTCACCGGCTGTTACAAGATACATATAACCTGCTCCATCAGTTTTTTTGTAAGCGTTCCCGGAATGTTACCATACCTCAGACGAAACAACCGTGAACCGTTGAACCGTGAACCCTAAGCAGTTACTACAATTCTTTAATAAGCGCCAACATCTCTTTAACCGCTCTTTCCATCCCAACAAGAACCGCTCTTGAAATAATACTGTGACCAATACTGAACTCATCAATTTCTTTTAGACCTTTAAAAGCTTTTATGGTTTTATAACAAATTCCATGACCGGTGTTGACTTTTAGTTTAAGCTTGTGCGCAAGTTTAACAGCATCAACGATTGTAGAAAAAGCCTTTTCTCTTTTAATAGATGTTGTTGCGTCACAAAATGTTCCTGTATGAATTTCAACCATGGCAGCGTCTATCTGGTGAGCCAGCTTTATCTGCTCAGGATCAGGATCAATAAATATGCTTACAGGAATACCGCTGTTTTGCAGTGAACCAACTGCTTCAGCAACACTGTTTTTATGTACAATAAGATCCAGGCCTCCCTCGGTTGTGAGTTCTTCACGTTTTTCAGGAACCAACGTTACAACATCAGGTTTTATATCAAGAGCAATCCCAACCATTTCAGAAGTTGAAGCCATCTCCAGGATAAGTTTTGTCTGAACAATCTTTCTCAATATCCTGACATCACGATCCTGTATATGCCGCCTGTCTTCCCGTAAATGAACAACTATTCCGTCTGCTCCGGCCAATTCCGCCAATACCGCCGCTGCTACTGGTTCAGGATAATTTATTTTTCTGGCTTCTCTTAATGTTGCAATATGATCAACATTTACAGCTAATCCAGCCATCAATAAGCCTCCTATATGTAATAAAAGTTACGAGTTACGAGTGAGCTAAAGTGCCTAAAGTTAAGGAATGCGCCTTTGGCGCTGCCAATTTTATATAAAAAGACGGAGCGTAGCAACCAATTAACTTTAGGCAATTGTAACTTCTTTTAGTCACTTAACACCTAAGACATCCAACAACTCTTTACTCTTTTTCTCCATTTCATCAGCTTCTTCCTTTGATTCTTCATGATCATAACCAAAAAGATGGAGGATACCGTGCACCAGAAGCTGCATAAAACGCTCATCCATGCTGAGTCCTGCATTTTCTCCTTCATTATGGGCTGTTTCAATAGAAATAACCACATCTCCCAGAAGCTGCGGAGTTATATTTGAGAACTCGCCCTCCTGCATGGGAAAAGAAATGACGTTTGTTGCCCCTGTGCGATTTAAATACTCCACATTTAATACTTCTATCTGGAGATCATCAACGATCAGAATGGAAAGTTCTCCATCAGGACAATCCAAGGCGTTTAATATGACCTGTGCCGTTTGCTTTATCCTTTTGGGATATATCTTGTGCTTGCTTTGCCTGTTGTCTATCTGAACTACCATTTGCTCCTTTTCCATTGTGCAAGACGAGTTTGTCGGGATATTCAATTCTGTGATGGTATATTCCGCTTAATATATTATTGAAGCTCTTTGCAATATTATGCAAATCCTTTAAAGTAAGTTCACAGTCTTCGAGTTGACCATCTGAAAAAATCTTGTTTATCAAATTCTGAACAAGTCCCTGGATCCTGGATATTGTAGGATTGTCAAGTGTTCTTGATGCCGCTTCAACCACATCCGCCAGCATGACAAGAGCGGCCTCTTTTGTCCTGGGCTTGGGACCGGGATACCTGAAGTCGTCAACATTTACGGCATCCTCGCCTTTTTGCTTCTTAGCTTTTTCATAAAAAAAACTAATAAGGCTTGTCCCGTGGTGTTGTCTTATTGAGTTTGTTATATCCTGACCCAGCTTATTCTCCCTGGCCATCTCTACACCGTTTTTAATATGAGCTATCAATATGAGACTGGACATCGAAGGAGCTAACTTATCATGCCTGTTTTTTCCATTTATCTGGTTTTCAATAAAATACATCGGTTTTTTAATTTTGCCGATATCATGATAATATCCGCAAACTTTTGCAAGCAATGGATTAGCACCTATCTCAGTTGCTGCGGCTTCAACCATTGAGCCGACAATTACCGAATGATGATAAGTACCTGGGGCCTCAATCATTAGCCTGCGAAGAATCGGACGATCAAGATTTGCAAGTTCCAGAAGCTTGATATCTGTAGTGTAATCAAACGCAATTTCCACAAGAGGCACAATCCCTGCTGTAATAATCCCTGCGCCAACGCCCCCCGTAAACGCAAAAGCCCAACTATATAATAGTGTTAAACCCGAAAAATCACCTATATAAACATGTATTGCTGTTGCAAGCAATACATTCAACAAACCAAGTTTTACTCCTGCCTTTATAAATACTTTTCGTTCCCTGCAATTTTGAATCCAATAAGCCGCCATCGTGCTGTTAAGTAAAAAATATATAAACATTTCAAATCTATTTTGAAATATTACCGTTGTACTGACCGCAATTACCATGGCAAAGGAAATAGCTACTTCAAATCCCATAAACAAACATATAATCATAGCACACGCAGCAATGGGGACACCAAAAAGCACCGATGAAGCAGACATGGGAAATGGCGTATTTAATGTAAGAGTTTCAGAAATAGATACTGATATTCTGGCAAGAATAAAAAAAGTGACAAGCATACTGGCCATAAACAGCAAATTTTTGTTCTGGTCATGCATATGTCTATGTTTATCTATATAAAGGATATAGGTTATCACAAGAAGAGACATAATCAGCATTGCAGCTCCAAGACTGCTTGCGAATATTTGATTTTTCTTTATCTGTGTATGCAAGGTTTTAAGCTTTAAAAGCTGGAGAATAGAAACCCTTTCTCCTTCGCGTAAAAGCATTTCTCCCGCCCTGATTTTATAAAGAACAGGATTAATTTCTGCTGCAGCCTTTTTTTTCAGCTCTTCTGTTTCACTTCTGTTTAATGTTATGTTTGGCTGTATTAACCTTTGAACAAAATCAACAATGAGATTTACCAGAGAATAGTTAACCCCTTTGAGGAGAGGTTGACCGATGATTCTGACCATGGTTGCCGCCTGGTCAAGACCGTAAAATAGTTTTAAGTTGTTAACAACCTTATTTGTTTTTGTTTCGATATTTCTTAACAATATTCCTTTATCAGACTCTCTGAGCAGAATTTCCTTGTTCGTAACAACCCCGTTTTTAAGAATGCTTATTAAAATGTCGGTTATAAGATTAGAAATTTCGACAGAAAACTTTTCCTCCTCAAGAATTGAATATGCGCCTGCGTTTACACTTATACCGATCTTATTTTCAAAACCTTCCTTCATCTGAAGAATTTGCTTATGTATTAAAGCATTATCCATACTGACCGCGGTTGATGAGGTCTGTGAGTTTTCTGCCGTAATTTTACTTTGATTTTTTCTCTCAGCTTTAAAAGCTTCTCTAAGATTAGCAAAAGCCTCTGTCACATTACGACTTAATTTTTTTGCAAGAGTCGCATCATGATCGTAAACTGTTAATACTTTCTCAATAACCAGCTTGCGTTTTGCCTCTGTCGCATTAATATCCTCAACAAAAAAATCTATCGGAGCCTTTACATCTTTTTCAGCAACATCCCCTTCTTCGTAAGAATGTTCTGTGATGACAAGGCTCGGATAAATAATAATGGTAAATATTATTGTAACGGTTAGCAAGATAACCAACCGAACATACTTGCTGTTCTCAAAAAGGCTGTTGACCAGTTCTTTACTTTTATCAATATTCATTGTTTTCTAATTTAGGAATTGAAGGATTTTGTCATTTTTAATCCCATGTCATTAACTTAGGCGATTTTATTAATCACTGCGAGCACCTTCGAGTTTTCTTAAGTTAACGACATTGACTTTTAATCCCTCAAGCCTGAATTCCTCAATTCCCCAATTTTTTCCTGACATCCAACTTTTCATAGGCTTTTATTATTTCTTTAACCAGCCTGTGACGAACAACATCGATTTTTGAAAAAAAGACAAACTTAATTCCGTCTATTCCCTGCATAATATTCTTTGTTTCAATAAGCCCGGAAGTCTTATCTGTCGGAAGATCAATTTGGGTTATATCACCTGTAATGACAGCCTTTGAGCTAAATCCTATACGGGTAAGAAACATCTTCATCTGTTCGGAAGTGGTGTTTTGCGCTTCATCTAAAATAATAAATGCATTGTTTAATGTTCTTCCGCGCATGAAAGCAAGAGGAGCTACTTCAATAACCCCACGGCTTATAAGACTTGATACTTTTTCAAAAGGCATCATATCATGAAGAGCATCATAAAGAGGCCTTAAGTAAGGATTAACTTTTTCCGTAAGATCACCCGGCAAAAACCCAAGCGCTTCACCTGCTTCCACAGCAGGCCTTGTAAGAATTATTCGACTTACCACACCTTTTGAAAGCGATGCAACAGCCATTGCCATTGCTATATACGTTTTACCTGTTCCCGCGGGCCCGATTCCAAAAACCATATCATATTTCCGCATAGCATCAATATATTCTTTTTGTGCGCGGCTTTTGGGAGTTATTGAATGTTTTTGCGACGTAATAAAAACAGTATCCATGAAAATATCTTTCAAATTAATACTGTCATCTTCGCTCAGAACCCTGATAGCATAATCGATATCATTGGGATAAATCGGATAATTACCAATCAAAAGAATATAGAGCTGTTTGAGAATGTTTTGAGCAAGATTTGCAGCAATGGTATCTCCCTGAATAAATACTGTATTGCCTCTTGCATTAATTTTAATCTCTAACGCATCAGCAATTTTCTGAAGATTGGTGTTATGCTCTCCAAAAAGCTGCCTTGCCAGATCTACATCAGAAAAGGTCTGTTTAAATTTTACATCGTCAGATTTATTGTCTATATTATTTGTCATATAATTTAATTTTGTTATATATCATATTCTTTTCAGCCATTGTAAACAACAAATTACAACTAAGAGCTTGCTCAACAACAACTTAGTATTTTGCTGTCTCAGCTTCAAGCCACCTTTGGCCGATCCTCAATCGCAAAATCTTTGAAATAACTCGCTATTTTTATGACTTTGCTCAATTAAATCAACCAAATCTGAGTACCAAATCTACGAAGTTGTTTTTGAGCGAACCCTAAACACTAAAAAGAAAAACCACTTGACTTAAATATTTGCTTTGATATTTTAAAAGTTTGATTAATTCGACTTTTTACGAGAACATCAATATTGGCAAATTCGTAAAAAGTCATGAATTTAACTATAGATAACTAAGTAGAAAGTTTTATATACAAGGCGTATTATGAATACATTTGATATTGTAATAATAATCATTCTTGGTTTTTGTCTTATAAGGGGAGTTTTTAGAGGGCTAATAAAAGAAATATCTTCAATAATCGGTGTGTTGGGAGGTTTTTATGCAGCCTATACTTATTATACGGTAATTGCAAAAGCCTTATCCGGCTGGATATCAAACGATTCATACTGCAACATACTGAGCTTTATGGTTGTTTTTTGTAGTGTTTTTCTTATTATCAGCATTCTTGGAATAATCATCAAATATATACTCAATATCGCCTTTTTGGGCTTGGTTGATCGAATTTGTGGAGCTGGATTCGGCGCCATCAAAGGTATTTTGATTGTTTCTGTTCTATTAATTACCTTAACCAGCTTTCTCCCAAAGGGTACGCCTGTAATAAAAGAGTCTCTGCTTGCCCCTCATGTTACATCAATATCTGAAAACATGGCCAAAATAATTCCTAAGGAAATGAAACAAAAATTTGCAACCAAGATAAAAGAATTGAAAAAGGCCTGGAATTAAGTTGTGCACATCTTAATTGTTAATTATTTAAGATCATTAGATAAGGATAGTTAATGTTTAAGATGTACGTTGCCCTCATACAAAAGTTGCGCGCGCTGCCTCATGTTGGATTTACTTTGCGATCCTTGCGAGCATTATAAATTACCCCGCCTACTTTTACATAAAGATTGAGTACGTCAACAGCTTCCTGTCGCAAAATATCCCGTGATACTTGCACCCCTCGCTCTTCGAGGGCTTGCTGCCAGTTCGGAAGTTTCGGCCCTTCGTCGAAACCAATGCAACGCGCATCTTCATCTCGAGCACCACAAACCAGCCGCGTAACTCCTGACCAGGGAATCGCTCCGAAACACATTGCGCAGGGCTCTGTAGAAGTTACCAGCTCATAATTGCTCTTTCCTTCATCACTGATATCGTACCGGTATAGCTTCTTCTGCGCCAGTGCGATCGCAATCATCTCTGCGTGAAGTATTGAGCAGTTACGTGTCACAACGATGTTCACTCCTGGCGCAATAAGGCACCCACTCGCATCGAACACACCAGCACCAAAAGGCCCCCCGGTTTGTCTCTGAACGTTCTCTCGTGCCAGTGTAACTACAAAACGCATACGATCTTCCCTTGTCCTGAAAATCTTTGGACTGTGCGCGAGTAGTTCTCCTACCCAATGTGGAAGTTTGATCGTAAAATCCATCTGCAACAGTGTCACCTCCTTGTAATACAGCTCTCTCGCCATCGACAAACGCTCCGTCTCACTTAACGGCGACGGATATCTTCCTACAAGATCTCTCCCTGTAAAAATGGTTGATTCAGATTCAGAGCAGCCCTTAGGTCACTATTTACCCTTTCTCCATTATCTGCTTCATAAACATTCTTTTGGCTCCTCGCTGTTTCAAGTGGGTAACCCGAAATTAAGTTTTCCACCAATGAAGTAAATCATTGCGATAAGATTTTTGTTAGTTCGATATCCACGAACTCTGGCTTTAGCAGTTTGAATTAAACTGTTAATGCCCTCGAGAATGCCATTGTTGATTTGAGATTTGAACTATTGAAGAACACCGTCCCAATGACGTTTTATAGTATAGGCTG
>JAFCZU010000105.1 GCA_019314185.1 Deltaproteobacteria bacterium
GTGCTTGATAAGTTGTCTGAAAATGTAAGACTTGCCTGATCTTCGAGCACCGGATATTGCGACCACGTGGCGGATATCAAGTGTTTTGATAATCTTTGCAAGAAGATCTCTTTTGATACCAGTATCAAAGCTCCTGTCATGCCACTGGTAATTATGTTTTAGCAGCACTTCTTTCATTTTTGCGAATTATATCTCGTATTAATATTATTAATATGCGAATTATAATTCACATATCATATTCTGTCAAGAAAAGCTTTTTTCAAACGCTCCTCTCCTTTGATGGCAAGGTTGCAAGGCTTGCTATATGAAAAAGTTCATGTTATTTTCGGAGAAATTTGATCAGAACTTTAAGAAAATGTTTGAGTATTTGCAATGCGTTACGGAAATAAGAAAATGTTTGAGTATTTGCAATGCGTTACGGAAAATACCGATTTCTTTGCAGGCTTGAGAATAAGGCAAGCCTTCCATTTTACAAAGGATCAACTTTCAGAGGTGCATTTGGTCTGGCCTTGAAAAATATTGTATGCGCTCTAAAGAGAGAAGAGTGCACCAAATGCCTGCTGAAGCAAAAATGTGTTTATGCCCTGGTCTTTGAAACATCCGAGGCCATGGAGCTGTCTGAAGGCTCAAGAATCGCTTCGCCTCCACACCCATTTGTAATTGAACCTCCTTTGACAACTGAAACTGAATTTCAGGAAGGAGCATCATTTGATTTTAACATCCTCCTTTTTGGTGAAGTAAACAATAGCCTCCCTTATTTCATTTATGCCTTTGACCGTATGGGCAAGATCGGCATTGGAAAGAAAATTAACGGCAAACGGAGCCGATTTGCTTTGGAAGAGGTGAGACATGGGAAACAAGTTGTTTATTCCGACGTTGACCAGAAACTGAAGTCGCCCGACTCTTTAGAGGCTTTGTCCCTTTTCGCCATAACCAACTATCCGAAAAGCAGTTTTCGTTTCAAAATTATTCTTGAAACACCACTTCGCCTCAAGTTCAAAAACCAGTTTAAGGCTGAACTGCCGTTTCACGTCCTTGTCAGAGCCATGCTCAGGAGAGCGTCTTCCCTTCTCGACTGTTATGGAGACGGCGAACCTCTTCTGGATTACCGAGGGCTTGTGAAAAGGGCTGAAACAGTTCACGTTGTTGATACAAATCTCAGTTGGTTTGACTGGAAGCGTTACTCGCATCGCCAGGACAAAAGCATGCTTATGGGCGGTATGATCGGTTCCGTGATCTTTGAGGGAAAGATCGGAGAATATCTACCTCTCATTGAGTTCTCCTCAAAGACACATTTGGGAAAGCAGACCTCGTTTGGACTGGGTAAAATCAAAGCGGAGAAGATATAATGAAGACCGTCATCTTAGCCGTGACCGGATTAAGCCCTCAAGTCATCACCGAAACCCTGTATGCGCTGCACCAGAGCAGCCGGCATGTGGATGCGATACATGTGATTACAACACGAGATGGCAAGGAAAAAATCATTGCTGAACTTTTCGGTGGAAAAAACGGGCACTATTACCAATATCTGAAAGAATACAGCATCGACCCTGCAACCATAGACTTCGGTCACCGGAATATTCATGTAATTACTGATGAATACGGCATTGAGTTGCCGGATATTGAGAGTGAATCGGACAATGAACAGCTTTTAAAAAAATGTATGGAGCTGACCTTTTATTTTACAAGAGATTCGGAAACCGCCGTGCTTTTTTCCATAGCCGGTGGTCGCAAGACCATGAGTTCCTGCCTGACTTTGGCGGCCCAAATGTATGGCCGTCCACAGGACCGCCTTTATCACGTGCTGGTCTCCCCGGAATTCGAAAGCAACCGCAATTTCTTTTATCCACCTAAAAAATCTCAAGCCATTGAACTGAGAGATAATCAGAGGCAGCCGTTCTTCAAGGAAACAAAATTCGCGCAGATTAACCTCATCCATATCCCGTTTGTCTCAGTCAGGGACAACTTGTCTGGTGATATGCTCAAAGAACCGAAAGATCCCGGCACGCTTGCTCTTTCCTTAATCAGGGAGGAAACCTCCCGGCTTATCGTTAATCTGATTTCCGGCAAGATTGTGTACAAGAAGGTAGAGATGGATATGATGCCGGCTCATCTGGCTCTATACGCATTTTTTGCAATGCAGAAAAAGAATTGCTCAAAAGAAGTCGAAACCTGCGGCAATTGTATCGACTGCTTTCTTGATATTCATGCTGTTTATGAAAAGCAAAAAGAGATAAACGATTTATACAAGAGAATCTCCGGCAGCCGCCCTCTGGATGAAATGAGTGATACCGGCATCATCAGCTTGAGTTCTGACAACTTCAATACCTACAAAGCAAAAATAAAGGCGAATCTGCTCGGCAGATTCGGCCCGTATGCCCTGAAAGAACTTGAGATCGCATCAGTTGGATCGCGGCCGAACACGCGGTACGGAATTTTGATGGACAAGGCCAGGATTGAGATCGTATATTGATGGATTGACAGAATGATACTGCTAATTCAGCGAAAAGATAACAAGCTGAATTGACTTATATATTCACTTAATATACTCTGCTATAGAGTAATTTTGGTCTGTTTTTTGAACTTCGAGCAGGAGGATCAGGTGTCCAGTCGTAGGATTACAAAAAAAATAAAGCCCCATTTCTTCAATAATATGAAGAATGGGGCTTTTTGTTGTACGGATGTGACGGCAACATTGCAAAGGTTGTGAAATGGCATGATTTATCAGATAAAGCAAAGCAGTAATAGAATCAGCAAAAGAAGGAGGTTATACTCTATATATTCCCTCGCTTCCCTGCTGTATTTCGGAAGGGGATACGTTTGAGGAAGCTAAGGCAAACATCAAAGAGGCTATTGAGCTTTATCTCGAAACGGATAATTGAAATGTTAATTGGTTTAAACAGGCAGACCTTAATAGTAGAGGTGTAAAATGACCAAGGAGCTTCAAATTGTAGTTTTAAGCGCATTGATGCATGATATCGGTAAATTTGCGCAAAGAGCAAAACGCCCCTATTCAAAGGCTATGGAAGGCGAATACCTTACAAATTACAAGGGAAAACCAGGGCATTGGCATACAGTTTATTCTGATTATTTTTTGGAAAACGATTTGCCGTTACCTGAAGAGCTTGAAAATTTTCGTTCTGTAATAGCCAGAACTGCATCAGCTCATCACAAACCGGACACGCAAAACCTTGTGGAAATGTGCATTACAATAGCAGACAGGTTAAGTTCAGGCTCTGACAGAATTGAACTGCGTGATAATGAAGGCAAAACCGGGTTTAGAGAGAGCCGTCTTATATCGATTTTCGATGAAATTGAGCTCTATAATCACACATTTCAGCCAGCTAAAAGCTGGTATTATAACCTCGCAGCACTGGAATCTGACGGTGCAAATATTTTCCCGATACAGGGAAAGCCTGTGGGAAGGGCTGAAGAATATATAGAACTTTTTGAAAAATTTCATAATGAAATAATAAACATTAATAACGGCATGGCCTTTCCCTTTTACTTTGAAACCCTGATTTCTATTATGGAGAAATATACCTGGTCAATACCGTCTTCATCATACAATACGCTGTCAGATATTTCTCTTTTTGATCATTCTTTTTCAACCGCATGCATTGCGCAGGCCTTATATGTATATCACAGCCATACAGGAGATTTGCCCGATTGGAAAGATGACAGGGAAAAATTCATACTCCTTGGAGGTGATCTTTCAGGTATCCAGAATTACATATTTGGTATCAGTAAAAACAGCGGTCGCGGGGTGTCAAAAATATTTCGCGCAAGATCTTTTTATCTTCAGGTTTTAACAAGATCTGTTCTGCTTGAACTGCAAAACAGGCTCAACCTTTTCTCAGTATTCAGGCTGGTTGATTCAGGTGGAAAATTTATACTTCTTCTTCCTACCACTGAAAATATAATAAAGGAGATTGAAAAAATAGATGAAGAGATTCAAATATTTTTTATGAATAAATTCAAAGGCCTTTTAACCATGAACATTTCATGGAGTACCATGATAAGTCAACAGGGGCTGCATCTTGCAAACTTTCAGGATAGTATTGATGCAGTCAATGAAGCTATTGAAGAATGTAAACTTAAAAAATTAAGCAAAGCAATTTTAAAAAACGGTCCTGTAATAAATACAGATTATGATGAAAGAGAAGGAGGCAACTGTTCTTTATGCAGCATAAACAGCGCTGATGACAAGTCGTCATCAAAGTATGAGGAAAAAGAAAGTATATCGGTTCCGGTATGTAAAGACTGCTGTGAACAGATTATCTATATCGGAACCCGATTGCCAAAAACAAATTACCTTATTTATGGAAGCAACTGCAGGATTCCTCTTTTTGGAAAAACATCATTAACTCTTTCAGTAAATGCACCGACCGATTTCAAAAATATCAGCCATATTGAATCCATCGCAGACACAGGCAGATTCTCAAGAGCCAGGATAGCCCGCCATCTTCCTGAAGTAACCTCCGAAGAATTAAAAAATGAGAAATGGTTCAATCTGTTTGCAAAAGAGGAAGGATTTAGCGAACAGGTTGCTAAAATTGAACAAAATGGAGACTACCTTTCAAAAACGTTTAATATGATTGCTCAGAAGTCAAAAAAAACTGACAGCAAAGGAGAACTCACAGGAAGAGCGCTTTTAAGTTTTTTAAAGGCTGACGTGGACAATCTCGGGCTAATTTTCAGCATAGGCCTTGGGAACAAGCTTTCAGTGGCAAGGCTTGCTTCTTTATCCAGGATGATCAATCTGTTCTTTTCTGAATATCTCGTAAAGCTTTTAAGAAATCAATATCCGGATATTTACGTTGTTTTTGCAGGTGGTGATGATCTTTTTCTGATAGGGCCGTGGCGGCAGACTGTCAATTGTTCCATTGAACTAAGAAAACAAATGGGGCGGTTTTGCGCCATGAATCAAGATATAACTCTATCCTGCGGGATCTTAACCGGCAGGCCTCGACTTCCAATGCGAAAGGCAGCAGAAATCACAGAGGAACAGCTTGAAAAAGCAAAAAATAATAAAGCTGATAACCGCATAAAAGATTCGGTAACTTTTTATGGTGAAGTAATGTCCTGGGAGGAATTTGAAGAACTCCTTAAAACCGGTGAAAAGTTTGACAAGGCAATAGAGGAAAAAGAACGCACACATTTCAGCGCCGCATTTTTATACCGGCTTCTTGAATATCACAGGATGTACAGGCGATTTATTGCTGGCGCTGATATAAAAGCAGGCAGATATATCTCCAGCGCTCACTATGATATTGCCAGAAACATACGAATTAACAAGCATGAAAATGATAAAGAGCTTGAAATGCTTTATGAAATATTTGCAGTTGATTCAGCAGACCGCAGCAAGATTAACTTGCTGAACATACCGCTTTTCTATGCAATTAATCTTAACAGGAAAACCAATTAAGAAAGGGGAGGATATGGGCTATTTCGATGAAAAGGGAGTTATCAGGTCGGATTTGCTTGAAAAAGAAGCCAGCAAACAAGCTGAGAAATTCATACAATTTTATGAAAACCGGAGAACAGGAAGAAAAAGTATTGATAACAAAGGGTCATTATCATCAGCACAGTTAAGAAAGTTTTTCAATGAATTCAGGCAACTTGAAAAAAAGGTCGGAATTGAAGGTTTTGATAAGGTTAAACCATTAATTAAAATGGTTAAATCCAAGGCAGCATACGCATCAAATCCTTCCAATCCCAAAATCCCCCGCTCTTTTAAGAATTTTTTGATTACCAATCTTGACTGTATTGAAGGAGAAAAGGATTTTCAGGCATTCATGCTCCATTTTGAAGCTGTTGTGGGATTTTTTTACGGGTTAGGCGTAAAAAATAACTAAGGAGGAATAAGGATGAAATTAGAAAAGGTCAGAACAATAACCGGCAGAATAAAAGTGTTAACAGGCCTTCATATTGGCGCTTCAAATGAAAATATTGAAATTGGCGGACTTGACAATCCCATAATTAAAGATCCTCTTCCCGGCAGCAAAGCGCCTTATATTCCAGGTTCATCATTAAAGGGGAAGTTGCGTTCATTAATAGAGATTAAAGAAGGCCGTTATGAAAAAAGCGGCAAACCATGTAACTGCGCAGAAAAAGACTGCCCTGTTTGCGTAGTTTTCGGAACTTCCGCCGCAAAGCGGCCTGAAGATTTAGGTCCTACCCGTATTGTTGTTCGCGATGCTCATTTGTCCAAATACAAAGGTGATGAAAAACACAAATCGTGGCATGACAAATTCAAGGAAGGTGAACTTCCAATGGAAATAAAATATGAGAATGCAATCAATCGTATCACAGGGGTTGCCAACCCTCGTCCGCTTGAACGTGTGCCTGGTGGCGTTGAATTTGACTTTAATATTTCATTCAAGGTGTTTGATGGCGATACTGATGCTTTTTTTAACACTGTTTTAAAAGGGATGAAACTTTTGGAACTTGACGCTCTTGGTGGGGCAGGTTCCAGGGGTTGCGGTCAAATCAAATTTATTGATGTTTCTATTGATAATGAAAAACAGGATGAAAATTTTCTTGATTCTGTTGCAATTAATTAAAAACCGGAGGCTTATAATGCTTTGCAGATACACTGTTTGTCCTCTTTCTCCTCTCATGACACCTTTAATGTCCGATACATTTTTTGGGCATTTCTGCTGGGCGCTTGTCTATGAAAATGATGAAAAATATCTGGAAAATTTTTTAAATTCATACACCGAAGAAAAAAGCGCGCCTGTTTTATTTTCTTCTGCTTTTGTTTCAGGCTATCTCCCAAGACCAGTGCTGCCCTTGCCAAAAAGAAAAGCAATACGCAAATTTGTTGAGGAAAAATTTGTAGATTCCAATGATAAATCATTAAACGATCTGAATACTAAACAAAGATTTTTTAAAGGGATGGAAGCGGTCAAAGCATGGAACAAGATCAGATTTATCAAGAGAAAAGACTGGCTGCAATTGAAAAATGGTTATTCCGAGGCTTTGCTTTACGAAATATTTTACAAAAGAACAATGGTAGACCATACTTTACAAAACCGTGTTCTGGAAAATGAAATTTCAGCCTCAAATACTGTGAACCGCATAAGTGGCACAGTTGACGAAGAAACCGGAGGACTTTTTCAAAGAGAAAAGGAATGGTATTACGAAAATACAAAACTTGATCTTTATGTCGAAACAAGTTCAAAAGAATTCACTTCGGCAGCAGACTGGTTTTTAACAGAACACCTGCCTTTAAATGGATTCGGCAAGGATAAAACTGTTGGCATGGGATGTTTAAAAATCCACAAAGATAAATCTTTTAATCCGGCCATATTCAATGTCAGCGATGCGAATGCTGTCGTCACTTTATCAATGACAGCTTTTGAAGGAATGATGGAATATCCGTCCTATTATCGGCTTATAACAAAGTTTGGCAAACTGGGGGGAACCTACGCCTTTTCAAGCCCCACAGGAGGAAAAACGAGGCCATTTAAAAAACCTGTTATGATGATGGAGCCCGGCAGTATCTTTTTTACTTCCGAGCAATTGAATAATAAACCACTGCTAAAAGACGTTCATTCAGATAAAAAGATACGTCATGCAGGTGTTCCTCTAACTCTGCCATTAAAAACCAGGGAGGATTATGCCTAATGCCAAGTCATGAATCATATAATGTCAGGCTTCATATTTTATCGCCGATTCACATTGGGTCGGGGCAGGAGCTTGATCCATTTTCATACGTTATCCGGGACAATAAACTCCTGATAATAGATATGGCTAAATGGATTGAAAATTATTCCGACAAGGAAACATTATATCAAAAAATGGATTCTGAGGATTATATTGATCTTCGAAATTATATCGCAAAAAACTTTAACGATAATAATGCGGTTTTAAGTACTATTGACGTGAAAAGCTCTGAGGTTATAAGAACATACAAAAAAGCTGTTTACGATAAAACATCCAGCAACCAGGCGTTGATAAATTTTATGACAAGAAATGAAATAACAAAAACCCCATACATTCCTGGAAGCTCTATCAAAGGGGCAATCCGCACCGCGATAGCAAACATATTTGTAATTTCAGCTAATATTAAGTCAGGAGATTCATATAAATCCGGCTACGACAAAAAAATATTCGGGAATCCTACCGTTGATCCCATGAAAAACCTTAAAATCTCTGATGTTTCTCTAGACAAATTTGGGTCTGTTATATTCGAAGCAAGAGAACATTCCTCCAAGGAAAATAAAACGCCGAAAGGTTCCTACGAAGCGGCGGTAAGTCTTTGCCAGACCAATCTTTCTGTGGTTTATCCGTTGAAACTATCGTTAAATCCTTTTGTTTTGCATGGGAAAACCATTGATGCAAAGTTTTTATTAGATTCCCTGCACAGGTTTTACATGCCAAAATTTATCAAAGAGTATGAAAAATTTTATAAAGATGAATCATATAAAGACATAAGGCAGGCAATAGCTCCGCTTAATATGGAAGCAGTGCGTTTAAAAACAAATGAAGCATTTGTACGTATCGGTCATTTTTCACATGTGGAATGTGTTACTTTGGATAATATCCGTAGCCCCAAAACAAGAATGAAAGACGGCAAACCTTTGCCGTGGGGTAAAACAAGAACTCTCGCAAACGGAATATACCCGTTTGGGTGGGTAAAACTTGAATTTGTAAATTTAAAATCAAAGCCGAGGCCTCAAATTGACTGGCCTTTTTCTCTCCAAGAGATTGAAAATATTATTCAGGCAAAAAAAGAGTCTATAATAAAAGCGAATAAAGCCGCCGAAGTTGCTGCATTAGAGGCAAGAGAAGCTGAAGAAAAACGGCTGGCAGAAGAAAAACGCAAGGCAGCGCTTGAAGCCATGTCTCCAGAAGAGCGAGATATTGCGACAGTCAACGACCCTGAAATTACAGAAAATCAAGTAGTCGAAATATACAACAGAATAGATGATTTTTCAGAAAATAATAAGACAAAGCTGGCACTGGCTTTGAAAGCATACTGGGAAGTCCTTGGGAAGTGGAAAAAGGCAAAAGGAAAAAAGACAAAAGGAATCCTTAAACAAATAGATAGAGTTGAAAAGGTTAAAAGTATTTTAGGTGAGAAACAATCTCGTTCCTTAGCAACCAAAAAGGAGCAATAAGCAATCGTGACATTAAAGAAACTAACCAATGTTCTCAAAATAATAACGGATAGTCTTATGCGGGAACAAATCCCGTACTCATTGATCGGGGCGCTGGCATTGAGTTTGTATGGACTTCCAAGGTTTAC
>JAFCZU010000502.1 GCA_019314185.1 Deltaproteobacteria bacterium
TGCGCTATGTTTTCTTTATTAAAACATTTCATCAAAATATACGGAAGAATTTTTAGGCGGCAAATATAATTTATTTTTCATGGCATCATAAAGATCGTCCCTGGAATCTTCATCCAGCCACCAGTATGTGTTGGCACTGCTTTCGCCGCCGTATTTGGAAAGCACGATATCGGGTGTTCCAAACTTGTTCCAGTAAAGAAGCCGGGTATAATTGATATTCCATAAAAGAACATAAGGCGCCGAATTATAAACTATCTTATCAATTTTTCTATATATTTTGTTGCGCTCATTAACATCAAAAATCTCTTTTTGCTTTTCGATAAGATTGTCCACCTCAAGATTTTTAAAGCCGGTAATATTGTTTCCGCCTTTTCTGTCAGCCTCCTTTGACGACCACATGCTTTCAGGATCTTTAAAAATACCGGAACTCCAGGCAGCCCATGTCATCTGAAAATTATACTCCTCCATATCTCTTGCCCACGCAGCCCAGTCTTTTTTGTTAATAACCAATTCAATTCCAACATCTTTAAGATCTTCAGCAAAAATGGCGAGAAATTTTTCAGATGAAGAACTCCGAGATAAAAACCTGAATGAAAACCTCTTTCCGTTTTTTTCCAAAAATCCGGTTTTTGAATTCACTTCCCAGCCAGCCTGCCTTAAAAGGTTCTTTGCCTTTTCCTTGTCAAATGGAACAAGCATATTGGGACATGGATTTTCTTTTGTGTACAGGTCTTCAAAATATGATCTGTGGAGAAAATACTGGCTGTACATCAGGGCGCTGTTCATTTTTCTTCTATCAAGAAGAAATGCCATGGCCTTGCGAACTCTCACATCATCAAAGGGAGGCTTTCTCATGTTCATGGCAAACCCCTGAAATCCTATTGGGTGATAATTGTAAATTTTTTGTTTTATAATCCGGTTGTTAGCAAAATTTTCTCCTTTTGTTTCATTTACCCAAATGCGTGCTGTATATATTGGAAAAAGATCTATCATGCCCTTTTTAAATGCCTCGAATGCATTTTCCCGCTCGGCAAAAAACTTGAACATAATGGTTTGAAAATTGCCCGTTCCCCTGAACCTCATAGCCTTTTTATTCCACCAGTTGCTACGCCTCTCTAAGGATATATAAAGTCCTTCATCCATTTTCCCAAGCCTGTATAAACCTGAAACAACCGGGAACTCAAAATTAACCCTGTTGAAATCCTTTCCTTCAAATGCATGCCTGCAAAGAATATGAAAACCACCGGCAACGCCCAGATTCTTCCAGTGAACATTCCTCGCGGTAAAGCATATTGTGTATTCATCAATAACAATAGGCGGCTTAAAACGTTCCATATCCAGTTTATGCGGCCCTGTAAGGTTTTTTGGATCCATGATTGTGTCATAGGTCCATTTTACATCATGTGCGGTTACAGGTCTGCCGTCACTCCATTTGGCCCGTTTATCCATATAAAAGGTAAAGCTCTTTTTATCATCTGAAATAAGCCATTTCTCAGCAAGACCGGGTTCATAATCCAAAGTAACAGGATTAATAGTCAGAAGTGTCTCATACATGGCCCCAAAAATCTCTGCGGACAATACATTGTTGTCTAAGTAGTAATTAAGACTTTTGGGATACTGACCGACAAATATGGAAATCTCACCCACGGGAACCGCGTCTGTGTTTGCAAGTGGATCCGGTTTGTCTGACCAGCTCTTTTTGGGGAACAATTCACCGGCAATAGAAGGGACCGCCAGAAATAGAATAAGAATAAATATTAATTTTTTGTAATATTTTAGCATTGTCGTGGTTCAGAAGTAAAGTGCCTAAAGTTACGAAGTCGCTCTGCTCCGATTGTTTCCAGATTGCAGGAGCGAAGCGACAACAACATTCAAAATTGGACGTTCGATGTTCGATGTTCATCTTTTCAGTGTTCATCTTTTCAACGGTTCAGGAGCAACAAAAACTGACTGTTACGACGCCATCAAGACATCTATCATTGTAAATACCGCCCCTTTTGCCCCCTCTTCTATCTTTTTATGAAGATAAGAAACAGCGTCAAGAGTTCCACTGGCATATATGTCACGGCCGTTTACATTATGGGTGAATTCAAAGGAAACCGTCCTGTCAGCCGAAACAAGTGTATATGTATGCCAGCCGTGTCCCCCAAGATATTCATTCGGGATTCCCCATTTTGCTGCCTGTGTTTCAGGGTTACGTTCTTTGAAGATCTCATCTTCTGTAAAAGGCATGCCGAGGCTGTTAAAATATCCTATCATTGCCTTTGCAGTACCGCTTGTGTCGGCCTTTCCCTTTTGATGACTCTCCCTGACCTCAAGAGAATATCCCTTAAAAAGATCTGGAAATGTTTTTGCAGCGTATTCCATCATGGCCTGAAAACCAACTATCTGTTTAGCCATATTAGGAGCAATTACAGCCGGGATTGAAGACTGCCTGACCTTATCCTCCAAAAGCTTTCTCTCACCTCCTGTTGTGCCCATCACAAACGGAAGACCATGCTTGCAGTAAAATTCGGCATTGCTGTTTACCGCCAGAGGATGAGTATAATCCACGCTGATAAAAGCGCCCTCTTTTTCAATTAAATCGACAATGGCCTGTTCACTGTTTTCCGGATGAATAAGGGTAACAGCAATAGAATCGATGTTGTG
>JAFCZU010000503.1 GCA_019314185.1 Deltaproteobacteria bacterium
CACAACATCGATTCTATTGCTGTTACCCTTATTCATCCGGAAAACAGTGAACAGGCCATTGTCGATTTAATTGAAAAAGAGGGCGCTTTTATCAGCGTGGATTATACTCATCCTTTGGTGGTAAACAGTAATGCCGAATTTTACTGCAAACTTGGTCTTCCGTTTGTAATGGGCACAACAGGGGGAGACAGAAATCTTCTTGAGGATACGGTCAGGCAGTCTTCAATCCCGGCTGTAATTGCTCCTAATATGGCTAAACAGATAGTTGGTTTTCAGGCCATGATGGAATATACGGCAAAAACATTTCCAGACCTTTTTAAGGGATATTCTCTTGAGATCAGGGAGAGCCATCAAAAGGGAAAGGCCGACACAAGCGGCACCGCAAAAGCAATGATAAGATATTTTAACAGTCTTGGCATGCCTTTTAAAGAAGATGAAATCTCCAAAGAACGTGATCCTGAAACACAGACGTCAAAATGGGGAATTCCGAAAGAATATCTTGGAGGGCACGGCTGGCATACGTATACACTTGTTTCGGATGACAGGACAGTTTCCTTTGAATTTACCCATAATGTAAACGGCCGCGACATATATGCCAGGGGAACCCTTGATGCTGTTTCTTATCTTCACAAAAAGATAGAAGAGGGTGCTAAAGGAGCAGTATTTACGATGATAGATGTGCTGAAACAGACTTCGTAACAGTCAGTTTTTGTTGCTCCTGAACTGCTGAAAAGATGAACATCGAACATTGAACATCGAACGTCCAATTTTGAATGTTGTTGTCGCTTTGCTCCTGCAATCTGGAAATGACCGGAGCGGAGCGACTCCGTAACTTTAGGCACTTTACCTTTGAACCCCTGAACCCTGACAATGCTAAAATATCACAAATTAATATTCATTCTTATTTTATTTTTGGCTGTTCCTTCCATTGCCGGCGAACTGTTTCCCCAAAAAGGCTGGTCAGATAAACCGAATCCTCTTGCAAGCACGGAGGCGGTACTCGGAGGAGAGATTTCCATTTTTGCCGGCCAGTATCCAAAAAGCCTCAATTACTACTTGGACAACAATGTATTGTCCGCGGAGATTTTTGGGGCCATGTATGAAACACTCCTGACTGTTAATCCTGTTACTTTAGATTATGAACCCGGTCTTGCTGAAAAATGGCTTATTTCAGACGATAAAAAGAGCTTTACCTTTTATATGGACAAGCGGGCCAAATGGAGTGACGGCAAACCTGTAACCGCGCACGATGTAAAATGGACCTATGACACAATCATGGATCCAAAAAACCTTACAGGGTCGCATAAATTGGATATGGAACGTTTTCAGCCTCTTGTCGTGATCGATAAACACACAATACGTTTTACTGCTAAAACCGTTCACTGGAAGAATTTGAGCGTTGCCGGGGGGTTTCATATTCTTTGCAGGCATGCATTTGAGGGAAAGGATTTCAACAGGGTTAATTTTGAATTCCCGGTTGTTTCAGGTTTATACATACTTGGAAAAATGGATGAGGGACTTTATATATCTTTAGAGAGGCGCAGCAACTGGTGGAATAAAAAGGCCAGGAGGTTCAGGGGAACGGGCAATTTTCAAACCATAATATTCAAGTTTTTTGCCGAGCGGGAAAATGCATTCGAGGCATTTAAAAAGGGCATGATAGATCTTTTTCCAATATATACAGCGCGTATATGGATAAATGAAACAAAAGGAGAAGATTTTGCTAATAACCGGATTATAAAACAAAAAATTTACAACTATCATCCAGTAGGATTTCAGGGGTTTGCCATGAACATGAGAAAGCCTCCATTTGATGATGTGAGGGTTCGCAAGGCCATGGCATTTCTTCTTGATAGAAGAAAAATGAACAGCGCTCTGATGTACAGCCAGTATTTTCTCCACAGGTCGTATTTTGAAGACCTGTACACAAAAGAAAATCCATGCCCCAACATGCTTGTTCCGTTTGACAAGGAAAAGGCAGGGAACCTTTTAAGGCAGGCCGGCTGGGAAGTGAATTCAAAAACCGGATTTTTGGAAAAAAACGGAAAGAGGTTTTCATTCAGATTTTTATCGAGGAATTCTTCATCTGAAAAATTTCTCGCTATTTTTGCTGAAGATCTCAAAGATATTGGGATTGAGCTTGTCATTGACAAGAAGGACTGGGCTGCGTGGGCAAGGGATATGGACGAATATAATTACCAGATGACATGGGCTGCCTGGGGTTTCGGAGTTTTTAAAGATCCGGAAAGCATGTGGTTGTCAAAGGAGGCGGACAGAAAAGGCGGAAACAATATTACCGGCTTTAAAAATCTTGAAGTGGACAATCTGATCGAAAAGCAAAAAGAGATTTTTGATGTTAATGAGCGCAACAAAATATATAGAAAAATTGATCAGATAGTTTATAATGCGGCGCCTTATGTGCTCTTGTGGAATATCAATTATACCCGGCTTCTTTACTGGAACAAGTTTGGAACACCCGATATCGTGCTTTCCAAATATGGCAGCGAAAGCAGCGCCAATACATACTGGTGGTTAGATGAAGATTCCAGGGACGATCTTTATGATGCCATGAAAAATAAATTATATTTGCCGCCTAAAAATTCTTCCGTATATTTTGATGAAATGTTTTAATAAAGAAAACATAGCGCA
>JAFCZU010000504.1 GCA_019314185.1 Deltaproteobacteria bacterium
AGGATCAAACCACATATCTTTTACCTGGACAAAACGGCCATACATTATCAACCAAAAGGATTTACAAGGTATTTGGCTGGGCCATTATGGATATCGGCATTGATCAGCCCAGGCTGTAAATAATGCCGTAACATACGGTCTGGGCATGACTGTCGGCATTTTTATAAGTGGCTGTCTGTATGAAACAATAGGCTCGTTTGCGCTATTTGCTTTAAGCGGTTTTATTGCCCTTGCAGGAGGCGCGGTATTTAAAGGATCGCAGATGTTGGACGTTCATCTTTCAAAACCAACTTAGAGCTTATGGAACAGGTCATCCCAATGCGTTATAACAGCTTTGCATATAATAACGCGCCTGTTCTGAACCTTTAAACTTTTGAAAATATGAAATCGCCTCGTTATACTTCCCTGCATTCATATAACTTATTCCCAGACAAATATGAAGCTGCTCACTGTCCGGGAAATTTTCAATACCGTCTGAAAAGATGTTAATAGATTTCTCATACAACCCTTTTTTTTGATTAATGATACCCAGCCCTAAATATGCTCGATGATCAGGATAATAACTTAGAGATTTTTGATACAGTCTTTCAGCAACCCCTTCTTTATCTTTTACAGCTTCAATACCGGAATAATCGCCATAGTCAAATGTCATCGCCAGCCTTGAACAAAAATCGGAATGCATTTTATATAATTCTTTATCATCTACAAGTTCAAATTCATCGGCAAAACCGGAAAGATTCTCATGAAAATCTGTTCTGAGTTTCTTCCCGAAAGCCAGTATCAATTCCGTGGATAAAGCCGGATCGGTTTCAAAGTACAGAATATCTTCTACCCGCTTTAACCAGACATTATCTGTTTGCCCGGCTTTCTTCTTAAAATCCGAATAAAGAGCTGTTCCCGGGAATATATCAAGTATGTAAAAAATAGCGCCGAGCGGTTTGATCTCATGAATCAAATCAATAGTCTCCTGAATCGTATCCCAGTTTTCTCCAGGACAGCCATAAATAAAATAGGCTCGTGCCAGTACGCCGTACTTTGTTGTCAGCGCAAAGGCTCTTTTGATCTGATCGGTTTTAATATTTTTATTCAAAAGGTCTCTTATCTTTTCAGAACCGCTTTCCACTCCATAGCTGATCTGAATGCAGCCGGCCTTTCTCATCCAGTATAAAAGCTCTTCGCTGATATAATTAACTCGAGAAATTGCCGCCCAGACAATTTTAAGATCTTTTTCAAGAATCTTTTTACAAATCTCAATCACCAGATCCTTTTTGAACGTAAATGTATCGTCTGAAAAATAAAAAAAGGTAACTCCCTTTTCATAAAGCAGCTCTATCTGTTTGATAAAATAATCTGCGGAATGAAACCTGACCTTTTGTCCCCAAAGCCTGGGCGATCCGCAAAAGGTGCAGTTTCCAGGGCATCCCCGGGTTAAAGCAACATGTTGATATGTAAAATATTTTGCGGGAATCGGTAATTCATCGAGATTCTGAATTTTATCAGCAGACTTGTTTTTAATCACCTCGCCGCCTTTTCTGAAGGCGATTCCCTTAATGTTTTTATACTCTGTCTTGCAATGACGATCCTTTTCAAAACATTTAACCAGGTTTAAAAAAGTGTATTCACCTTCTCCTGTTACTACAAAATCAACCTCCTTAAAATATGTTAAAAGATGCTTCCATAAAAATGTGGCGCCAACCCCTCCAAAAACAATCTTTACATTCAAATCAAGCTGTTTCGCAATCCGGGCAATTTCTATGGCTCCCCAGCGGTTTGCATGTAATATTGAAAAACCTATTATATCCGGTTTCTCTACAATCAGGGTCTCTTTAATTTTTTGGGGAGTCTTGTTGATATCATGCCAGTTCAGTATTTCCACATCATAATGATTTTCCTTCAGAAAAGCGCCCACATAATAAAGACCAATCGGCACAGAACTCACCTCTTCAGTATGTATCCTGTCTTCAAGACAATAAGGATATATAAGTAATATTTTCATTTCTTTTTTTACTCCTGAAAGAGGTTAAGCTTTTCATGATGCCATCAAATTTGTTTATTGTCTCATAATGAATTCCGGAAATTCGACTTGGATCTTCTCAAGTTTTTCAGTTTCCAAGTATTCAGGCTCTGGAATATGTTACACTATCCTGACGGAATTCCTCAATAATTTCGTCGGTCAGGGACGGAGGAATTTGCGCAATAACTTCAATAAATGTCTCTGTGACAACCTTATAATCCTGCTTGGTTGTATACTCTAATTCAAAAGCCGACTGTGCAACTTTCTGAAACATATATTCGATATCAGCCGGTGTAAATCGATCGGTAAGAGCAACAATTTTATCGAGGTCAATATCTCCTGTATTGAGTTTGGACAAATAGTGTCTCAATATCGTTTTCCGTCCCTCATCATCCAGTCCTCCAACCGGAATAATACAGTCAAACCGTCCTGGGCGCAGCAATGCGGCATCAAGCTGTCGGATATAGTTGGTAGCGCAAACCAGCAGAATCTTGTTCCCCTTGTTTTTTAGCAAAGGCACCTGTTTCAGGAACTCATTTGTAATCGATTTGTCAATGCGAGTAGCCATATCCCGGCTGGCTGCTATTTCTTCAAACTCGTCAATGAAAATGACTACCTCTTCGAGCTG
>JAFCZU010000106.1 GCA_019314185.1 Deltaproteobacteria bacterium
GCATTTCCCGCAGTATCAATAAATGCAATGTTAAGCTCTTTAAGTTTCTCGGCCATTGGAGGTGTCACATGCCGGGTAACCAGTATCCCAGGCTTTCCAAAACGGCGTATCCGCCTGGCTACATGCCCAATTGTGGCTTTTGTGATAAATCCTTTTATTTCAGCATAAAACTTCTTAGGCTCAACATCAGGCGCATCGATCTGCAATACAGCATCAGGATGTATTTTTTCTGCAGGTTCAACCTCAAGAATTGTAATACAAAATCCTGTTACTTCCTCAAATGCCAGCTTTGCCGCATTAAGAATCTCACGTTCCTTTACAGCCGGATTATTTATGTTTTTTTGTGTTTTCATTGCCTTAATGTCTGTTCATTTTTTTGTACTGTCGGATAAAGGAATTTCATCGCATCAATTATAGTTGGCATTCCTATTATATGGGGGATATTTTTCTGAATAGCGACTTATTACTGGAAGATGTATGGTTTTGAATAGAGTTGGATTAACATGGTTTTTTGTTTTGACTCCTTACTATTCTCCAAGGTCTTCGGCAATTTCGCGAAATTGTCCTAATGCAGCTTCGAGGTCTTCGACGATTTCCTGGGCAAGGATGCCGGGATCAGGAAGATTTTCCGATTCTTCAAGACTTTTATCCCTGAGCCAGAAAATGTCCAGGCTGGCTTTGTCCCGGTTTACAAGCTCCTCGTAGTAATATGGGCGCCACCTGCCGTCTGGTTTCTTCTCAGTCCATGTGGGTTTGCGTTTGTTTCTGTTTTTGGGATTATAGCATTTTACAAAATCATCCAGGTCTTCACGTTTTAATGGATTTGTCTTGAGCGTAAAGTGTACATTAGTTCGCAGGTCATAGATCCAGAGCTTTTTTGTCCAAGGTGTTTCAGACGCTTTTTTGCGGTCAAAGAAAAGTACGTTTGCTTTAACGCCTTGCGCATAGAACAGGCCGGTTGGCAGGCGCAACAGGGTGTGGACATCGCATTCGTGAAGGAGTTTCCGGCGGACGTTCTCTCCTGCCCCGCCTTCAAAAAGCACGTTGTCCGGGACAACGATTGCTGCTCGGCCATTCTGTTTGAGCAGGGTTTTTACATGCTGGACAAAATTGAGCTGTTTGTTTGAGGTTGTGGACCAGAAATCCTCTCTTTCAATGATATCCTTTTCCTTAGAAATCTGGCCTTTACCATTTACAATAGTAGTGCTGCTCTTTTTGCCAAACGGCGGATTGGTGAGAACCATGTTAAAACGAACGCCAGGGTCTGCTGCAAGGGAATCTGAAACTATGATTGGAAGGTCTTTGTCACTGCCGATACCATGAAGCATGAGATTCATGGCGCAAAGACGTGCTGTACTTTGAACAAGTTCCCAGCATTTGAACGTTTTTTCTTTAAGATCGCGTTTCTCCGTTTTGGTCATGTTCGGGTTTTGCGCAACAATATAATTATGCGCAGCAAGGATAAAACCGCCGGTTCCGCAGGCTGGGTCACAGATGATTTCGCCGGGCTTTGGGTTCATCACATCAATAATGGCTCGAATCAGAGGGCGTGGTGTAAAATACTGACCAGCCCCTGTTTTTGTATCCTGAGCATTTTTTTCCAAAAGCCCTTCATAAGCATCACCTTTGACATCAGCGCTCATGATAGACCAGTTTTCTTTGTCAATAAGATCAACAATCAACCGGCGCAGTTTCGCAGGGTCCTGAAATTTATTCTGGGATTTGTTAAAGATCAGTCCAAGCAGGCCTTTCCCTTTTCCCAAATTTTCCAGAAGATGGCGGTAGTGCTCAAACAGCTCATCACCATCCTTTTTTACCAGGCTGGGCCAGTCATAATTTTTCGGTATTATGCTCGGTTGTTTACCTGCGCCTGAGGCAGGCAGGTATGGTGGTCTATTTCTTTCATCTGCCATCTTAAGAAAGAGCAAATATGTAAGCTGTTCCACATAATCGCCATAACTCATCCCGTCATCACGCAGAACATTACAGTAATTCCATAATTTTTGTACAATATCTGCTGGGCTCATAATTCTTCCGGTATCAAATTTAATATATTCTGTGTGTAATTATTCATCTAATCAATGAATTTCTTCACATCAAATATAGTTGCGAGCACCTCTCCCCTCGAAGTTTCCCGTGCAAATAAATGCATCCTAACTTGTTGAAAGAACAAACCTTAGCATTTATTTGCACCGCTGTTTGCAAATAAACCCTCCTGTTCTTTATCAATCGGCAGTCTGTATTTTACGGTCTTTTTTGCTTCTCTGACACCAATAAAACCCTTCATTTACCAGTTCTTATGCTGTAGTCACTTCGAATACGAGAAAAATGTCAGTATATCATTAGCGGGCTCTATTGCTCTCCTAATATTTTGTATCAATCAGATATCCATTTCTACCTGAACATGGGTATCCATATTTATCTTTGTGTGGATTTAAACGTGTATTTCTTTTCTTATGATTAAACTTCTTGCCGCAGTATGGGCATTCAATTACATATGTCGGTCCATAACTCGGCTTTCTGGTTGTTGAACGTCTTACAGTCGGTATGGAAAAGGAAATACCACCTGATCTGCGGGTTAACGCTGGTGCAGAGAGCGGGCCTGATGGTGTAAGTTCAATAGCATGTTTTGGGACAAAAGGAGTATCTGTAACCTCTGCTCCCTGAATACGGTCAACACGATACGACCTGGGTTCATCAGTATTATGTCTTACAGCGAACAGCAAAATATTTCCTGCTTGAGTACGGCGTAATGAATATGGCTCTATCAGGCGATAGCTGCCATTATAATGAAGATTAACACAAAGTCTGTTTGCTGATGCAAAACGGATTTTTTCAAGCGGCGCTTCTGTGTGCCAGGCCTGAGCCATTGAAGGAGGTCGCCATGTCTCGTCAATTGCCACTCGTCCAGAAGAAATTGATTGTTTTACAGTTTTTTTAACTGTACCATGCAGCCATTCCATTACTTCCGGCAGTTCTTTCCAGAATTGTTCAAAAGACGGTAGTGCAGGCAGTTGATGGGCGAGCATATTTTTCCATTCGGATTCCAGTTCTTCACGTTCAGGACGGTTCCTAAACGTTTCCATTGTTGGAACCGGCATTTTCTTAAATTTGCATTTTTTCTCAAGAGTGTCCAAAATAAGGGGCTGATCAGGTTTGAGTTCATCATGACGATACAAATGAACTACATCATATAAATCCCGTGGCCGTTCACGCTCTGCCAAGGCCCTGATTTTTTCTGCAAACACTTCCTCAAAACAATAGCACCTTATCTGAATTCCATCCTCCGGTAAATCAGAAAATGGATGATGGACTTCTCTTACAGCAGGATCAAGCACGAGTACTTCATCTGTAGTTAAATCCAGCTTAATGCGGGGAAGATCACCTCTCGGCTGCATTGGACCGCTGTAACCAATCCGTCCTTGGGCTGACATACCTCCACGCTTGTTTTCATAAACATCAAAGCGGATTAAATCTTTTGGGATCTCAATACCTGCGGCATCATAAACCCATTTCGAGATATCTTTGAAATAATTTACGAGAAACTCCTGATCAAGATGATTTGGTTCGGAAAGGGTAAAATCCAGATCTTCAGAAAAGCGATATGTTTCAAAATAACATTTTTTTAAACATGTACCGCCTTTGAAAACCCAGCTTGATCCTATTTCAGAATGATTGAATATACCGGCAAGAACCCAGCCAAGCACATAGTCTTTCTCAATGGTATTGGCAACAAGGCCAAACTCCCTTGAGAAATCCATTATTTCTGATTTGTCAATCAACCTGCTTTAACCTTTTCCAGTTTTCCGGAACCCATAGCCTCCATTGGGTAATTAATCTGTCAGCGCTAAGCGTTACGTCTAATTTGGCATTGCCTGCTGTAAGCCTTGCTCGGCATTTATCTATAGTTTCCGTTTCATCAGGTGCAATCTTTTCCAATAAAAAACCGAGACGTTTGAATACAGCGCCGTTCCCCAGTCGTTCTGCATATTCAATTAATAGTTCCAGGTTTTTGTTTTCTGAACGTAAGTAATTGATAAACATATCTTTGGTAGAACGGATTCCACCGCCAAGAACAGAATTGCTCAGCATATCAAGTATTGTACGCGTGGGATCAGACACAGATACTTTTACCTGTCCTCTCCATACAGGCTTGAGACCAAACATGGCTTTTTCAGAAACAGTGCGCAGCATGAAGCTAGTTCCTTTTATTTTCGGCCTGCGATTCCTTGGCTTTTGGACAGTCATTACCATAACAGTGCTGAAAATCTGCTCAGTAAGGTCGAGATATTCAGCAGCGCTCCAGCCGCCGACATAACAAGGCGCAAAAAGACGTTCAGCAATCAGCCATGGATCTTCAAGCGGCACATCCGCTGTTCGGGATTCTAACGGCACAGATACATAGAGCCCGCGGCGAACCCGTGACATCCATCCCTTTTTTGCCCATCTGGAAAGCATTTTTGCAACATCTGTTGATGCAATATTTAAAATTCCGGAAGCTTCATCAACAGATATTGTGCCTTTTGTGCCACGAATTATCGCTGCAATTCTTTCTCGATCAATTTTTCCTATGCCGGTAAGTGTTTTCATAGTATATCCTATGTGTAATTATTCGCCTATAAAATGAATAATTGCACATAGCATATACTTTTTACCGTGTCAAACTATATTCTATATGCCGCAATTCATAGATAAGATGAACTTCGTCACATTTAGTATAGTTGGAACTCCTTGTTGTATTGGGTATTTATCTGAGCAGAGACTTCTTTTAGGAGAATATGTTTTTTTGACAACCTTTGATTTTTAAATTTCAAATCCGCTCATCCGCCATCTTAAAAAACGGCGGATAGGTTGGTTGCCTACACGTCCAATGTCAAGGGCAGATCCCGTCACCCTTTTCTCTCAATGAACCAAGTTTTGTCTGAGATTTGGCATCCTATGACTTCAATCGTCTGCGGAAAAGCGTTATGGTTCTCTCCACTTGCCTCTCTGATTTTGACAGATCTTCACGCGTTAGCACCTGAGGTCTGTCGAAGGCGATCACAACCTCATCACCATGTTGACCCATAGAGTAGCTACTCCCTTTGGGGGGCTCCGACATGAGTGTCCTGTGTCCGATTCCACTTAAGGCCGCATTATAGATCATACGATCATAACGTCTGAACTGGTCTTTCAGTTCAAAAAACGCCGATGCAAAGGCAAAACACTTCATTAGCCTATCAGCGATGTCACCCTCGAGGATAACCATCATGCTTGCGAATTCTTCAGCTCTTTCTGCTAACCCGGTGATATTGCTATCAATGGCGATAACCCCTGTAGTTGTCAGTTCCAGTCGTACTTCATTAAGGCCGTCCCAACGTCTATCTTCATTAGCTTGGAGAATGACAATTTCGTTGATACCTACTTCAGTTTTTTTGGGCCGCTCATACGAAAACAATTCGACCTCACCCGAGTGGCCTATTTCGAAAAGTTGTCGCCTCAAAGCTGGCGATTCCAAAGAGACCGGATCAATGAACTCCTCAACACGTTCAGGAGCCAATAGGAAACGCAAACTGGCCTCATTGTATATTTTATAAGGATCTTTCAGTTTTTCCTCAATCATCGATAGTTCAACCTCCGGGTTTTTCAGATGTTGAATTATTGGTTCCAACGAATCCTTAACCGCCGATCTTAGTTCAGTTGGGCTGGAGAAGGTTAGGCGGAACAATCCATTAATGTAATCTGAGAGCCTGTCAACCAAACGCTGGGCTTCTTCCTCTCGTTTAATGTTTTGGATGAAGGCCAAGACTCTTAGATTGTTTTGCCGTGCTTCATCATATTCTTCCTCAACGACCAACTTTCCTGATGGGGCGGTCCAGCCTCCTCGATTGCCAACAACTACGACTAAGACATCACAGCTATCAACCCCGTCAAGGCACGTACTCCGAGGCGAAATAGAAAGACCTGGATAATCTTCCACGAGTACTGGCTCCCCTCCAGCGCATAGAATTCCATTCCTAGCGGCTTCGCGATAATCTTCAAAGCCTTCCACGACTGAGCTTACAAAAACACGTGGCCTCACTCATGCACTCCGATCAATCATACAATTGTACATTTGTGCCCCCACACTTCTCGCACCTTGGCGGACCGAGACGAATGTTGAGCCGTTTAGTTTCTTCCCTATCATAGATATTGATTCTCTGTTCATGGCCACATTTTTTACATACTAAAAGTTTTCTTTTCATAATGCCCCCCAGTTACGTTTTGTTTTAACAGTCATAGAAACTTCCAAAACTGGGACAAAGTGGTCATGAGGTCATGCGTTTCTCGGGATTATCGACTCCGTAATCATCTGTAGGCTCGAATCGAAACGCATAAAGCCATCCCCGACCCCTAACAGGTATATTTCTTTGGAATTGGACCCTCATAAACCTTTCTTGGCCTTGTTCTCTCCTTAATCACCTTCAGGAACAAGAGACGCGTCAACTGCTCCACATAATCGCCATAACTCATCCCGTCATCACGCAGGACATTACAGCAATTCCATAATTTTTGTACAATATCTGCTGGGCTCATTTTCCTCTTTTCTTTAACTTAAAATGGAATATCATCCTCACTTGGATTATCAGCTACTATCACTTCAGGTTCTTCTTCCAGTACTTCTGGCAGTTCTGGCGGAGGATGTTCTTTCCGAAATGCCCCTCTAAATTTATCACGGTCATTTAGTCGAATATGTACCGGATTTTCACAGTTTGACGCTTTCCCAAAAAAAACAGCTTCTCGCTCAGGAAGCGATGATAAAATAGATGCATAATCTTTCCCAATATAATTAGAAAGGAAATCCTTACCGGTTTCATCAAATGATCGCATTGCAAAAATAGTATTACACTGATTTAATATTGTTTTTGTCACGTTTGCCGTACGCTGTGTAACCAATAAACAACCCAAACCATATTTTCTACCTTGTAAAATAGCTCTCGCACTTCCATTTGTAGCTGCTTTGTCTCCTTCAGACGCAACAGAGTTCCATTCTGGTATTAATGAATGTGCTTCTTCATAGACCAAACAAGCTCTTGCTCTATCAACCATTTCTCCTTGCAATAGCTCTAAAGCTGTTTCTGATATGATACGAGTTACTTCAACAGGTGTGATTGTCCATAAAGCCGCTTTTCTATCCCATTGACCATGAACCTTAAATTGCTTTGGTTCATTTATTTGTTTTGTGGCAAATAGTTTTGATGGATTATAAATTTTCAACATTCTCTTATTTTCAGTTTTTAAAAATTCCTGAAGGTCCTCAAATATCGCCTTAGAAAAAGCCGGTAGGCTACCACCTTCTTTAGGGTTTTCTTCCCATTTATCACGATCTTTTTCTCCGGCCTCTTGTATTTGTCTTGTTCTCTTATCCTCCCAATCTTTGTCATAAAAAACTGACAACTCTTCGGCATACTGGTTCGTCAAATCTAGACAAATCACTTTTATACCTTCGGCTATCATTCGCTCGAGCAGTTCTATACTGAGCATTGATTTACCAACGCCTAATATTCCTAATATTGCAGTGTTATGGGTAACCAAATCATTAATGTCTTTTATGCCAGATGTATAAGATGTTTTTGGAAAATGACCAACTGCCTCAGCTACTGGTTTGAATTCCTCATCTGTTTTCAGAAATACCGGTGCGTTTAGTTTGGGTAACCATTTTACAGGTTTAAATTTTTTATCACCCTCTACCCACATTCCAACCTTTTGAGCTTGGGCTCTCGCATAGCCGTAGGTATTTTTTTTATAAACAATTTCTTCTTTTGTTAATCCACCAACTATCTGATACAAAACACGTTGTTTCCCAATAAATGTCTCTACAAGTCGACCTTCTTCCAAGTCATCTTCTTTGATAACTTCAAAATACAATCGGTTAATTGTAGTTTCTGGTGCAACGATGCCGGCAAGTGAACTGAAACCTTGCAAAATGTTTTCCCAATCATTTTGAACACCCGATATAATATTTCCATCAATTTTCGCAACTGTACCATCAGGTATTCCTCTTGCAATCTCTTTTGTATCTTCAATAATATTTTTTACTTCAACTTCAGTAGCACGCAATAGGACACCTTCGTCTCTCCCAACGTAATCTAAAGCAAGGCCAATTTTAGTTGGAGCGTGAGGATCTTTTATTAAAAGTGGGGTCCCAAAATTTACTTTTTCACTTTTCTTCTGACGAATCAGCACTATTCCTGGTGACTGGTAGGCAACAATTAATCCAACAATTTTTTTGGGGATATCGATAATCCACAATTCCCGGATCTTTTTCCATAAAATAATAAATGTTTCGGCTGGTGACGCCGCCACAGTAATTGCCCAAGCGATGCCAATAGACAGCATCTCAATTGCAGAATCTCTATGGAATACATAAAGTGAAAATAATATTAAAAAACTAAATATAACTCTTGGTGTGCCAATAATATCAAATGAATTGCTTAGGCTTTTTGATAATTTTGTTAAACTTATTCTATCGCTGTCTTTTGTGAAAATTGTTATAAAAGCTAAGAAACCGACAAGAAAACAATATATGGTAGGAACAGAAAAAAATATGCGTTCTTTCGTATCCCATACATCCCAATGATTTACTATAAAAAGAGCTATGCCCGCAGATACTGTATATGCTATAACATCAGCCGGTCTTAAATAGAACGGAGTTATTAAACGACTACCAAGCAACAGACTTAATACCACTGCATAAAACCAAAACCCTTTATCACCAATTGGTGGCAACCAACTGCCGAAAGCGATCTTGCTGACAATGAATAGAATTGTGACTTCTGCCAATAAGATAATCAATCTTTCAAGTTGTTTAAAATTTGAATCAGGCATTATTACTCACCTTTTTTGCGACTTTTTTACCAGCTTTATCCTGCTTTAATAGTATGTGATTAAGCAGTTTTTCAACGGGTTCATCGCCCGCATCTTGGGGCACAAGTTTGCCAGAAAATGCTTTTTTAAGAATCGATTGGCGAAGATGCTCAGAGCGTATTAAATTAGCTGTCACCTCTTTTTCGATAGCAGAAATAAAAGTTAACCGTTTCTCAATCCTGAATCTTCCCCATAGGCCATTTTTCTAATCACAACCTATTGAAAATAAAGTGGATTATGATTTTATTTGTGTAGTAACAATTGTTTTTCTATTTTTTCCAATTCAAAAA
>JAFCZU010000505.1 GCA_019314185.1 Deltaproteobacteria bacterium
GAAGAGTGCCGGTAGAAAGGAGCCAGCCAGGCAGTTTGTCCGCAATATTTTCTTCAGACATCATCAAGTAAACTTTTCGGTCAAGTTCGGATGTAATTGCCGGTTGCAGGTCTTTAGCAAAAGGCAAAACAACCTTGAGGGCATCAATAATGCCGTTAAATGTCTGAATGTCCTGGTCCCTGACCGATTGAAGGTATTCAGCAATATTTGAGCCATCCCGGTTCAATTTAATGGCAGCGTATGACCGTTTTTGCGACATAGGCTCACTCATTGAATAAGGATCAAGTTTTAAGAACTGCCAGCCATTTATAAAAGCCTTCAGTTTAGGATCCGTAATGTCGCCGTTAGATATGTATTTGTGCATATCAGTTAGTTCAGCCGAATTATATGCGGTCTTGTAATCCTGGAAATAGATCCTGTTGAATGTAGAATCCGCTACAACTTCCAAATGAAATTTTATTTTTTCATTTTCTGTCGTGCCGCGAAACGTAAATGTCATGGGGTTTGAAATCTTATCTTTGATAGCCTTGTGTTCTTTGGCCTTATTCCAGATATATTCAAACCCGTGCCAGGGAATCATGGCTTCATCCAAACCATTTAACACGACTGATTGAAACGTTTCCATTGCCTCAACAATACTGCTTTTCCCAGATCCGTTGTTTCCGATAAAAACTGTAAGCGGGGTAAACCTTATGGTCTTGCTGTCCTGAACAGCCTTAAAATTTTTTAAGCAAAAGGATGACAAAGAAAGTTTTTGTTTCATTTCATTTTTCCTCTGGCAATATCCCTGTAAATATTTAGCGCTGCCACCCGGAACGGGTCCGGGCAGTTTGTTTCTTTTAAAATCAGCGAGTATTCTTCTTCTGTAAGATTGTAAAGGTGGGCAACGCGAGCGTCGGTTTCGGCTTCGAGGAGGGTTGTGTCGGATGTGTGGTTCGTTTTTTTAGCATTGAGGATTTTTTCGGCAAATAATCTAATAAGTTTTTGCTCAGATTTAATGTTCTTTGATATAGGAAGTTGCTCTAAGAATTTTTTTCTATACCTAAGATACCCTCCTCCCATATGCATTCCACCAAAAAGTATTTCATAAATAAATGACAAAACAGTAGAATTTAAAAGGGATAAAATAACTTTTATATCGTATGTGTCGTTAATCAAAGCTCCAAAATAAATACCACCCTGTGGGATATATTTTTTGTAGTCAATTGTAGCAGTAATGCTTAATGCATCTTCGGCGATTAGTATTTTATCAGATATAATTTTTTGATAGCGAGATGATGTTTTAGATATAACTTTTAGCAAATCTTTATTTGTTATGTATGTCGCGTCTTCAATCATAGACCATTTATTAAATTGGTACTGTTTTACAATTCTATTATCTGCTTTTTTTTCTGACTCATAGCTCTTAGGAATACGAAGACCTTCAGAAATACTTAAATAATTTCCTAATACATTAAACTTGCTTAACAAACTTACAGATAAATCAATCTTTTTTTGCGATACATTAATAGGAATTATTTTTTCTGGGAGAACAGATAAAATATGATTATTAAGTTCGTAACTATTTTTTGTTGGAGTGAAAAGTTCATTGATAGATAAGGCCTGTCTTATTGAAAAAATATTCTTATTTGATATAGTACGAAAAATTGAAATGACAGGATAATTTGAAACCTCTTCAAAAACCTTAAGCCTCGAAGTGCTAAGAATTTCTCCATTATCAAACTTATTAAAAATTAAATTCCGCAAGGCAATGCCAGAATTAGCAGCACAAAATTTATTTGGCGTAATATAAGCTAAAATTCCTTTTTGGGACAAAAAATTGATCCCACATTCAAAGAAAAGGTAATACAAATCATATTTGCCGACAGAAGTATTGTAAGATGATTTATATAAAGGCTTAAGGGATTTTGTAATATCATCAACACGTACATACGGCGGATTTCCTATCACAACATCAAACCCATCCTTCACTCCAAACATCCACTCCATATCAAAAAAACCTGCAAATTGATTCTGGTCGTATGGATCCCAGACAGCAAGCATTTCAGCAGTATCAGACGGCCAGCCTGACTCTTTCAGAGCTTGTGATATTTCATAGCGGATTCTTTTATCTTCCTCCCTGTATTTTCTTTTTGTTTTCTGGGTTTTTGCGTTAAAATGTTTATGCCTGATAATTAGGAGTTCTTTTTCCAGATCTTTTGTTTTAAGATCAGCAAAATTTCCCTGGTCAGGCTTATCAACCCCTATAAGCGTGTTTGCCGCAACGAATTTGGTCTCCAGGTTCGGCAGGGGAAGAATGCCAAGGTTCTCTTTTGTTTTATTGATATTCTGGTCAACAATTAAAGAGATGAAAAATCTGAGCTTTGCAATCTGTACGGCAATTGGTTGAATATCCACGCCATAGATAGAATTTTCTATCAGGAACAGTTTCCGGCCGTAATCGGAAGTATTAAAATCAAATGCTTTTTCAATTTCTGTAAGCCTTTGATGCCTCTCATCTTTATTGCCAAGATTATAGGCGGCTTCGGTCTCTTTCAAGGCTCTCTGCTTTTGCAGCTCTTTCCATCTTTCATTATGCTCATCAATCTTGCTTAAAATAAAGACAAGCTTATGGAGTATCCCCATAGGAAAT